>JAUTWX010000385.1 GCA_030838385.1 Acidobacteriaceae bacterium | reverse complement strand
AACCGTCTTTGGCCGCGCGCTCGAGCTGCGCTAAGAGCGCGCTCTGGTTCTCGTCGTACCAGCGCGCCTCGGCCTGTTCGCTCTTAAGCTCAGGGATCCGCATTGGTTTGGTCATCTTCAGAATCCTTGTGTGCCATCCAGAATTTGCGCATTTGCCGGTTAGCTGGATAAGCCGTCACGACTCGCACCCTGTCGTCTCGCATCGTTGTCACTACAACGAGCACGCGGCCTACATTGGTTTCGCCTAGATGCAGGATCCTCGTTTCGCCATTGCGAAGCTGCAACTCGATGTCAACTGGCTTATTGAGAATTACTTCTTCAGCCTCACTAGCGGTGACGCCATGGCTCGCGAGATGGTTGCGGTTTGCTTCGTTCCAATGGAACATCTTTCGGACTCCTTAGAAGTCGAGGTCTTGCATTAGTCATGTCTCGGTTTCCTTTCTTTTCCCTGTCAGGGAATTGGTTCCGACCTTTCGTCATTTCCATGATCGAAGGCCATTTACTACCGAAAGCGGCCGTCAGACCGCGAATCATGCGTGTTTCCGATGCACGCAGTTTTAGCGTAGCAACGTTGTAGCTACAATTCAACTGAAATTGTGATCAGCCCCAAAAAACCAAGCCAAGGCGGTTTGGCCGAGACTGCTGCTAACCCGGCTCCTGATAAAGCCCAATCACATTCCCACCCGGATCGCGAAACCGCGCCGTCATCTCCCCCGGATCGCCGCCGATCGGCTGCACAATCTCGCCGCCATGCGCCTCGACCTGCTTCATCGCGTCCGCCACGCTGTCCACCATGATGTAGACCATCAGCCCCGGCGCCATCGGCGTCCGGCCCAGCGCAAACGCGCCGCTCACCTCGCCCGTCGTGTCGTCGAAAGCAATCGCCCCGTCGCCGCGCGTCCGGATGGTCCAGCCAAACGCCCGCTGATAAAAATCCGCCGAAGTCTGCGCATCCCGCGCCGGCATCTCGATGTAGCAGATCTTTCCATGCTTCGCTGTCGGCATTCCATGCCTCCGTTCTTGCCGCGTTGAGTCTACGCCAGCACCGACCACCGGCGACGTGAACTTATCCCGCCCGCCCTGCTAACATTGATGGAGAAGTCACAAGGAAGTCATATGGCCGAAACACTCGCCGCCCCCGCCGAAGCCGCCAAGCCCGAAGGCAAGAACGATAAGCCCATCCAGCGCCAGATGATCGGCTTCACCTTCTTCAAGGTCATGCCCGAGTGGCGTCGCCTGCCCGCTGCCGAACGCGCCGAGCACAAGCGCCTCTTCGCCGAAGTCCTCGCTCGCTGGAACCAGCCCGGCCGCCTGCTCTCGCTCACCTACTCCACCGTCGGCCTGCGCCCGGACTGCGACATGGCCCTCTGGCGCATCTGCTACTCCGTCGACGACCTCAGCGAGATGATGGCCGAGCTGCTCGCCACCCCTCTCGGCGGCTATCTCCAGGTCGCAAATAACTACATCTCCATGACCAAGCGCTCGCAGTACCTCATCGGCCACGAGCACGAAGGCCAGCACGACTCGCGCGGCGCCATCCGCCCCGGCGGCCAGAAGTACATCTTCATCTATCCATTCTGGAAGACGCGCGCCTGGTACCTGCTGCCTCAACCGGAGCGCCAGCGCCTGATGACCGAGCACATCCGCATCGGCCACCTCTACCCGCGCGTCAAGCTCAACACCACCTACTCCTTCGGCATCGATGACCAGGAGTTCGTCGTTGCCTTCGAGAGCAACTTCCCCGAAGACTTCCTCGACCTGGTGCAGCAGCTCCGCGAAACCGAGATCAGCGCCTATACCCTCAAGGACACGCCGATTTACACCTGCATCCGCATGATTCCCGAAGCCATGCTCGACCGCCTCGGCTGACGACGATGCCAGCACGGAAGAAAGCGCCAGCGAAAAAGCGCGCAGTGAAAGCTGTCAAGAAGACTGCGGCGAAGAAGCACGCGAAGCCGCAGCTCAAGACCTCACCTGTGCGCATCGCAAAGATCATCGCCGGACTGCAGAAGGCTTATCCCGGCGCGACGTGCGCCCTCGTCCACTCAAACGCGTGGGAGCTGTTGATCGCGACCATCCTCTCCGCGCAGTGTACGGATGTGCGCGTCAACATGGTCACGCCGACGCTCTTCCGCCGCTTCCCCACTCCGGCCGCCATGGCCAAGGCGCCACTGCCGGAGCTCGAAGAGCTCATCCGCACCACCGGCTTCTTCCGCAATAAGGCAAAATCCATCTCGGGCGCTGCCAAAGGCGTGGTCGAACGATTCGGCGGCAAAGTCCCGCAGACCATGGACGAGCTGCTCTCACTCCCCGGCGTCGCCCGCAAGACCGGCAACGTCGTGCTCGGCACAGCCTACGGCATAGCGGATGGCATCGTCGTCGACACCCACGTGCTCCGCCTCTCGCGCCGCCTCGAGCTCACCCTCAACACCGAGCCCAAAAAAGTCGAACAGGACCTGGTCAAGATCATCCCCAAAGACCACTGGATCGACTTCAGCCACGAGCTCATCCTGCACGGCCGCGCCATCTGCATCGCCCGAAAGCCCCGCTGCGCCGACTGCACCATCGAGGGAGAGTGCAACTCCAGCGACAAGACCTGGTCCAGCCATTAGCTGCGAGGCTGTCATGTTGAGCGTTTTATAAAGCGACGTCATCCTGAGCGGAGCGCCGCAGGCGCGCAGTCGAAGGAACTGCTGTTTGCCTGCCATGCCCGCGAATGATCGCTAGCGAGTAAACAACCGCACACACGCATCGACAAGCGCATCCAGCGAAGCTGCATTCGCCTCAGCCGCAACAACAAGCCCAGCCTCACGCAACGCCGCGGATGTCACCGGCCCAATCGACACGGACGCCACCTGCCGCGGAAACGACAGTCCAGCCTCACGCAACAGATCCAGCAGATGCGTCACCGTCGATCCACTGGTACACACAACTGCATCGGGCAGCGGCTCTGCGCCGAAGATCGCCCGCGCCCGCGCGCCAGCATCGGCAGGCACAACCGTGCGATACGCATCGACCGCTGTGACCCGAGCGCCAGCAGCCGCAAGCGCCTCCGGCACAACATCCCGCGCAGCCGCCGCACGCACCAGCAGGACGCGGTGCCCACGCGCACGATCCACTAACGCACCCGCGAGCGCCTCGCCGACATACGGCTCTGGCACCACATCCACTACAAGCCCAAGCTCACGCAACGCTTCGGCCGTCGAAGGCCCAACGGCAGCACAGCGCAGATGCGCAAGCGAGTGCGCTCCGAGCCCAAGAGCAGTCAGCCGCTCGCCGATCACCCGCGCGGCATTGGCACTCGTAACCACCAGCCAATCGAAAGTCCGGGCCTGCCGCAGCGCATCATCCAGGGGCGCATACGATTCCGGCGGCGCAATCTCGATGGTCGGCAGCAGCAGCACCTCCGCTCCCTGCCGCTCCAGCCGCTCGCGCAACCCGCCGCTCTGCCGCGCAGCGCGCGTCACCACAATGCGCCGCCCGGCCAGCGGCCCTGCAGTCACTGACTTCCCTGCTGCGCCAGCAACTGCAGCGCGCCCTGCCGCAGCAACGCATCCGCCAGATCCGCACCCAGGCTCGGCGCATCGCTCCCGCGCATCTCAGCGCGCAGCACCGTCGCGCCATCCGGCGATGAGACACAGCCCCTGATTCGATATTGGTCGCCGTCCTGCCGGCAGTAAGCGCCGATCGGCACCTGACATCCGCCACCCAGAGCGGCCAGCGCCACCCGCTCCGCCGTCACCGCAAAGCGCGACTCAGCATGATCCAGTGTCGCCAGCACTGTGCGAGTACGCTCGTCCGCCGCCCGGCATTCGATCCCTAGCGCACCCTGCCCCGGCGCCGGGCACAGCACATCCTCAGAGAACCGTTCCCGCACCCACTCCGTGCGCTCCAGCCGGTCCAATCCCGCAGCCGCCAGCACCGCCGCATCCACCTGCCCCTCGCTCAGCTTGCGCAGGCGCGTGTCCACATTGCCGCGAAACTCCACGTACTCCAGCCCTGGCCAGCGCGCGCACAATTGCGACTGCCGCCGCAGACTGCTGGTCCCCACACGCGCACCCGCAGGCAACTCGTCCATACTTGCGAACCGGGTAGATACAAATACATCTCGCGGGTCGACCCGTTCTGTCACCGCCGCGATCACGAATCGCGCATCCAGCTCCGTCGGCAGGTCCTTCAGGCTATGGACCGCAAGATCGATCGCGCCCTCCGCCAGCGCTTCCTCGATCTCCTTCGTAAACATGCCCTTCGACCCGACCCGCGCAAACGGCACCCCCTGCAGCTGGTCGCCTGTCGTCGTGATGGTCGCGATCGCGACCTCGTGTCCCCGAGCGCGCAGCAAAGCCGCAATGTGATTTGACTGCCAGAGCGCAAGCTGCGACCCACGCGAACCGATGCGAATCAATGTCTCGTCGCCTCAAGCGGTCGGCTCGGCTCGCTCGCTTCAGCGTCTGCCGTCTCAGCAGGAGCGTCCTTCCGCGGCTCAGCTTCAGCCGGTGAGGCAATGCCCCGACCTGGCGAAGTAAGACCACCGCCTTGCGATGGCAATCCAAATATCTGCTGCACCGCCTCCACGACGGTCAGATCGCCTTCGCGCGCGGCCGCCTTCATCGCCTGCAACGGCTGGTGCAGCACCTTGTTGATCAGCCCGCGCGTCAATGCCTCCACCGCGCCGCGTTGCTCCTTCGACAGCGACTGCAGCTTCCCCTGCATGCGCTTGAGCTCGGTCTGCCGCAGCTCTTCCATCGACTGCTGCAGCAACACGATCGCCGGCACCGCGCTCAGCGTCTGCTGCCCGGTGGCAAAGCGCTCCACCTCCGCCTGCACAATCGACTCGGCCTGCATCGCTTCCTTGCTGCGCGCGCTCATGTGCGACGCCGCCACCGACTGCAGGTCATCGATGTCATACACGAACGCGCCTTCCAGCCGGTTCACCTCCGGCGCCACGTCACGCGGCACCGCAATGTCGATGTAGAACATGGGCCGATTGCGCCGCCGGTGCAGAAATTGCTGCGCATGCTCGCGTCGGAAGATCGGCTGCGCCGCGCCGGTCGAGGTGATCAGGATGTCCGCCTGGTCGGCCACAGCATGCAGATCCTCAAAACGTACCGCGCGTCCGCTGAATGTTTCAGCCAATACCACTGCACGGTCGAAGGTGCGGTTCGCGATCAGGATCGAGTACGCGCCCTGCTGGATCAGGTGCCGCGCCGCCAGCTCGCTCATCTTGCCCGCGCCCACCAGCAGCACCGTCTTACCGTCCAGCGATCCGAAGATCTTCTTCGCCAGATCCACCGCGACTGAGGCGATCGATACCGACGCGCTGCCGATCTGCGTCTCCGTACGAACGCGCTTCGCTACGGCGAACGTGGTCTGCAGCAGCCGTTCGAGCGAGCTCTGCACCGCGCCCACCGAACGCGCCGCGGTATAGGCCTCCTTCACCTGCCCCAGAATCTGCGGCTCGCCCTGCACCATCGAGTCCAGGCTGGAGGCCACGCGGAACAGATGCCGCACCGCATCTGCGCCTTCGTATTCGTACAGGTGGGGCCGCAGCAGGTCCGCGTCCAGCGCGAAGTACCGGTACATGAAATCCATCACATCCGGAGCCGTCTGCTCGTAGCTGGTCACCAGTTCCACGCGGTTGCAGGTGGAGACGATCATGCCCTCGCTCACGCCTGGTGTGCCCAGCAACGCGCGCGTCGCTTCGCCCAGCGACTCCGGCGCAATCGCCAGCCGCTCCCGCAGCTCGATAGGGGCGGTGCGATGGTTCACTCCCAGCACGCGAATAGTCATGGCACCGGAAACCTGTGTACGGAGCTGAACGTGTTTGCCGCCCATACGCTGAGCACGACGAGAAAGACCACGCTCGACAAATAGATCGCTCGCCGGCCGCGCAGCCCGGTACTGCGGCGCACCAGCAGCATCAGGACATACAGCCCCCACATGCCAAACGAGAGCAGCACCTTGGGATCAAGAAAATAGGCCGGTCCCACGCTCAATTGCGCAATCAGCGAACCCGCCAGCAGTCCCAGCGTCATGCAGGGGAAGCCGATCAGCAGGCTGAGATACGCGATGCGGTCCATCGTTTCCAGCGGCGGCAGCCACGCCAGAAAGCCGACTCCCTCCTTGCTTTTGAGCCGCCGCTCCTGCACCAGGTAGAGCACGCTCGCAATCAGGCTGAACAGCAGCGCCGTATAGGCGGCCAGCAGCGCGCCGATGTGCAGCACCAGCCAGCCGGAGCGCATCTCCGGCGTCACGAAGCCGCCGCTGTTCGCGCCCATCGCCGGCGCCACCATTACCACCAGCGCCAGGGGCAGCGCGAAGATGCCGAACGCTGCTGCACGATACACCGCATACACCAGCAGATAGGCCACCACGATCAGCAGGGCGAGCGTCGCCTGCACCTCCACCCAGCCCAGCGGCACCAGGTGATGCGCCGCCACCATCAGCTCCACAACGGCGACCAGATGAAAGAAGAAACCGGCTGCAGCCGCCGGAAGGGACACGCGCTGCAACCGCGGTTGCCCGTACAACACAGCCGGGAAGGCCGTGGCGCCGGCAACAGCGTAGAGGACAGCCGCGACTCGCAACCAGAGCAGGGACATCATGCGGGAACGAACCTTCCAGTATACCGGCCCGTAATGCCCCTGGCGTGGCCGAAGCCTGCGCACGATCCAGGTGAATCGGAGGCCCTGCTCAGGCGCGATCTATTCAGGTCCTATGGTCAGGTTCCTATCGTCAGGTTCTATGGCCGCACTATTCGGGTTCTATGGCAGGAACGACGGGCGACATCGGTACCACCTGCGTCTTCAGTGGGCTTGCGCTCTCCAGTTCCGCCTTCGTCAGCCGGCCCCGATTGTCGAACCGCAGACGCCAGTTGCCGGTGCGCGCCTCCGAGACATCGCTGAAGTCGACCTCCGCATCCTTGCCGGGATCGATCAGGATGATGGGCGTGCTGCCGTTGCGCTTGGTCAGCGCCTCGGATGCGTCCACGCTCTCTCGCGGCTCTGCCACCCGGGGCAGATGCCCGGTAAGCGCAACAAAGCACATGCCGAGATTCAGCCAGTGCGACTGCGGGCCTAGCGCATGCTCGCCGCGGTCGGTCGCCGTCATCCGATTGAAAGCCTCGTACGCTGTGCTCTTCTCCCACGCCGCGTGGAATGGCAACAGGCCATGCGCGTACTCGGTCACCACCTGCACCTTTTCGCCATTCGCCGGCACCACCGCAACGAAATGCGACGGTCCATGCTCTACGCTGTCGTTCTCGAAGCTGAGCATCATGTGGTCAGGGAGGGAGCGGCAGACAATCTGCTGATACGTCCAGTGGCTGTTGCTGATGTCGAAGCCATAGAACGCGGCCGCGCTGCTCACATCCACTTCTCGCTGCTCGAGCCGCGTGCGGTCCGCCGCGCTCATCTCCCCCGCATCCAGCACCAGCAGGGTCGAAGTGTACGCCTGGAGCGCGGCAATCTTCTCCTCGTCCCCCGGCGGTGGCGGTCCATTGCGGTGGCGATGGAACTGCGCCGCAACCGGCAGCGCGCCTGCAACGCAAAGAGTCAGCGCAAGTCCAGCCATCACGCTTTTCTGCCTGCCAGATGTGCCGGGAGAGAGCATAGCAAGGCCAATCTACCACGCTGCCAGGGCTACTCTGCGCTCACACAAAAGAGGAAGGGCGGCCGGTAGTCTGGCCGCCCTCCTCCTCGATCACCGTTCTCGCAACGCTCATTGCGTGCGACGGCGAGTGGGTGTGCGATGCGCCGGCTTCGCGGGCGCCGGCGGCGTGCCGTTGATGAGCGTGATCATCTTCGGATTCTGCGTGTACGAATCGAAGGTGGCGTCGTAATTCACCATGGTTCCGATCGCCGGTGGCGTCGTCAGCGGCTTCTTCATGTTGACCGTGAAATCTGCCGTATTCGAGGCCTTGGCATCGTCCGTGACAGCAAGCTGCACGGAGTCCGCCGTCGCCGAGACCACCTTGCCCGGAATCTCGTAGGTCTGCCCCTTCATCGTGTCCCACATCTTCCCGGCATCCTCCGGCTTGCCGTTGAAGAGGATGAACTCCTTGTCATTCAGGTTCAGCGTCTTCAGGTCGGGAGTCGAAGCCACCACCTTGGCTGCCTGGTCGGCTGGGGACGGCGGCGGCGGCGCGGGTGTCGGGTTGTAGCTGTCCGGCGGAAGCACCGACTGCGTCACCAGCGTCTTCACCTGGTCAAAGCCGTCCATGCCTCCGTGGTACTTGTTGTAGTAGTACTCGGCGGCCTTCTCGATCTGGTCCTTCGCCGCCGGAGGAGCATACTGGGCGGCCCGGGTCAGGAACCACACCGCGTTCTTCAGATCGGGCGGCGTCTGCTGCGCATATGCCTGTCCCAGCAGATACGTGTCGTTCAGCGCCGGCCCGGTTTGCGTCTGGGCTGCTGGTACCGACTGCAGCTCCTTCTTGAAAGCGTCTTCCGCTCCCGCATAATCCTTCTTTAGCTGGTCATCCAGGGCAATCGCGCTGTAGAAGATCGGCGTCGTGGCTGACTTCAGCTTCTGGAAGTCGGCGTCCGACATGTTCGCCGGCTTGGGAGCGGCGAGTCCCTTCTGCGCGCTGGCGGCTGCGTCGTCCAGCAATGGCTGCTGTTCGGCGGGCGTAGACTTCTGAGCCGCCTGCGCCTTCTTGATGTAAACCGTGATGGCCAGTGCCCGCAGGTTGTTCGGATCGGTTTGCAGCAGACGGGTGGCCGCGTCCACTGTCTTATCCATGTTGTTGGTCGCCTGGTAGGCAGCCATCAGTTGCTCCAGCATCTCTTCCTTCACCACGGAGTTTGGATACTTGGTGAGGAACGCTTCAATTTGAGAAGCCTTCGCCGCTGGCGAGGACTGGCTGATCGCGTTCGAGTAGTCGTTGTACTCGGCGGGATCTTTAATGGTGATTTGCTGTGCCGAACCACCCGATGCCGCGGCCTGGGCCAGGGCGAATGGCGTAGCACACAGCGTACTGGTAGCGATTGCCAGCAGAGAAGCTAAGGCGACCTTCTTCATTCAACGCTCCTAAGAGAAGTGCAGCGATTTATATCCGAAACTCTGTACCTGCAGTCTTCACATCCAGGGCTATGGCGAGAACACGCACCCGCACCAGCGATGCGTCCATCGATTTGTCCCGGAAAAGAAACGGCGCGGCAATGTGGCTGGATTATAAGAACCAGCCTTCTCCCATGCAAGCGGAACGCATGCGCAAACCGCCTCATACGTCTGGAATCATGCTTAAAGATGCGAATGCGCCCCGCCGCGTTGACTCGCCCCGTAACCGACATTCCGCATAAATGACATTCCCGAGACATTCTCTCCGTCGGACGAAGCTACACCGCTCCTGTGAGCATCATCCGACAGATATGCCCGACAGCCAAAATCAATCACAGAAGATCCTCCCTGCCTCCGCCGCTGCTTCGCCTACTGGTTCATCGCTGGCCGGCAGCACCGCTATCGTCACCGGCGCATCGCGCGGCATCGGACGGGCTATAGCGCTGCGCCTGGCGCAGCTCGGCGCTCGCCTCCTGCTGGTCGCGCGCGATCGAGCGGCTCTCACCGCCCTCCATCAGGCGATTGGCACTGTAGCGGAGATCCTTCCCTGCGATCTCACCTCCGCTTCCGAGATCGCAGTCCTCGCCTCACGCATCGAGGCGGCGGGCGATTGCGACATCCTCATCAACGCCGCCGGCATCGGCAAAATCGGCGCGCCGCTGCACCAGATGCCCGTCGAAGACTATGACGCGGTGCTCGCCACCAACCTGCGCGCGCCATTCCTGCTCATGCGCGCGGTCATTCCGGGCATGATCGCGCGCGGCACTGGCTACATCGTCAACATCTCCTCGCTCGCCGGCCAGGGACCGCTCGCCAATGGCGCCGCCTATGCCGCCTCCAAGTGGGCGCTCAACGGCCTGACCTACTCGGCTGCAGAGGAGTTGCGCGCACACAACATCCGTGTCTCCGTCGTCGCTCCCGGCTCGGTCAACACCGAGTTCGGACGCGGCGGGAAAGACCGCTCTAAGATGCTGCAAGCCGACGATGTCGCCAACGTCGTCGCCATGCTGATCACCCAGCCGCCGCAATCTTTCATCAGCGAAGTCCGCATGCGCCCTACCCAGAAGCCCTGAACAAAGCCCTGTACCCCGGCAAACCTGATCCTGCACCGTTCCCGGGTCATCGCCAGTGTCATTCCAGTACCATTTTTGTGCCGTTCCGCACCCAAGTGCATTCCCGACCCAAGCCCTCGCAATTGGAGCCCCCTTATCCACAATATGTAGGGGTATCTCTGTTGAATCGCCCCTCCACCCCGGCTACCATTCTTGGCAAGACTGTGTTCGAGTGGAATAGGAGCTTTGCTCAGGCTCCGCCTCCGCTCCCAAGGGTGTACCGATGCTCAAGCTCAAGAAGATCCAGATCCTCGGCTTCAAGTCCTTCTGTGACCGCACCGAGCTCACCCTGCCCGGCCAGGGCATGGCCGCCGTGGTTGGCCCCAATGGCTGCGGCAAGTCGAACATCCTCGACGCCGTCAGTTGGGTTCTGGGCGAGCAGTCCGCCCGCACCCTGCGCGGGACAAAAATGGAAGACGTGATCTTCGCCGGCACCCGCGATCGCAAGGCGCTCGGCATGGCCGAGGTCTCCCTCACCCTGATCGATCCCGACGCCTACGGCGAAGGCCCGCTCGCAGATGACGAACCGGCAGTCGAAGAGAGAATGGACGGATTCAGTCTCCACGGCAAAGGCGATGGGATCGTCGCCGCTGACGGCGACTGGAATGAGGAAGCGCAGCGTCAGGCGCGCTCCGTCGAGACCGACGAGATCATCGCGGAAGCCCAGCCCGGCACTGTCATGGAAGGCGAAGAACAAGAGGCCGTTCCCTCCGCAGACATCGAGATCGCGCAGACCGCATCGCAGGGTGGCGGCGTGGCTGTCGCGGCTTCAAATGCGGTCGTCTTAAAAATCCGCCGCCGCAAATTCCAGCGCACCCCGGCGCGCGCCGGCGAGATCATCATCACCCGCCGCCTCTTCCGCTCCGGCGACAGCGAATATCTCCTCAATGGCAAGCTCTGTCGCCTCCGCGATATCCAGGACATCTTCATGGGCACCGGGCTCGGCCCGGAGAGCTACGCCATCATCGAGCAGGAGCGCATTGGCCAGCTCCTCAGCTCCAAGCCGCACGATCGGCGCGCCATCATCGAAGAGGCCGCCGGCATCACCCGCTTCAAGACCAAGAAGCGTCTCGCCGAGCTGCGCCTCGAATCCGCCAAGCAGAACCTCTCCCGCGTGAACGACATCTTCGAAGAGGTCACGCGGCAGATGAACTCGCTCAAGCGCCAGGCCGCCAAGGCCGAGCGTTACGCCGCCGTGCGCGACGAGCTGCGCAGCCGCCTTCGCGTCGTCCTCGCCAGCCGCCTCCATCAGATGGACGCGACCAGCGGCTCGCTGCACGACAAGATCGCCTCCCTTACCACGCAGATCGACGCCTCCGCTGCGCACGTAGGTTCGCTCGACGCCGAGCACGCCGCCGCCGTCGCGCGCGGCTACCAGCTCGATGCCAGCGCGAAGGAAGCCAGCGCCCGCGCCAGCCAGGCCGCCATCGATCTCGAACGTGCGAGCGCACGCCAGCACGCGAACGGAGAGCGCATCGCCGACCTCGCCTCCCGCTCCGCTGCCGGCACCGCCGAGCTCGACCAGGCGCGCCAACAGATGGACGGGCTCACCGCGGAGCGCGAGCAGCACCGCAGCTTCCTCGAAACCGCCGCTGCCGAAGCAGCGCGCTTCCGTCAGCAGGCCGAAGCGCTGCAGCAGCAGGCACGCGAGGCCGCCCAGACCGTCGCTCACGCCGAGCAGCGCCTCGAGGCCGAGCGCCGCCGCGGCCTGCAGCTCCTCTCTGAAGCCGCCAACGCGCGCAACCAGAAATCGCAGGCCGAAGAGGCCCTCGGCGCACTCGAGCGCGAAGCCGAGCGCCTCGCCGGCGAGATGGATGCTGCCCGCCGCGATCTCGAACACCTCGGCGCCGAGCGCGGCCAGGCGTCACTGCAGTTTGAATCCGTCACCGAAACCCTCGCGCGCCTCGAGCAGGAGATCCTCGCGCTCCGATCGGAGATCGAGCAGACCCGCGGCGAAGAAACCGAGACCCGTCGCCGCGGCGATGCTCTCCGTGCCGAGCACGCCACACTCACCGGCCGCCGCAACTCGCTCGAAGGCCTCATCCGCGAGCACAGCTACTCTACCGACACCGTGCGCAAACTCTTCCGCACCAACGGCCACACCTCCAGTACCGGTGGCGCCGGGCTCTCCGCCGTCGGTACGCTCGCCGATTTTCTTGAAGTCGAAGGCCAGTACGAGACCGTCGTCGACGAGTATCTGCGCGACGAGCTCAACTACATCGTCGTCAAAAGCTGGGACGCCGCTGACGAAGGCATGCGCCTGCTGAAGGGTGACGTCGATGGCCGCGCCACCTTCCTCGTCCACCCGCACGATGCGCAGGCAAAGTTTTCCTTCGACCCCACCGAGCCCACCGGGACGCAGACCAGCCGCGAAGGCATCGTCCGCCTGAAGGATTGCATCCGCGTGCTCGACGGCTTCGGCACCTCGCTCGAAGCCATCCTGCCCAAGCTGCGCGAAGGCTACGTCACCCCCGACGCCGGCACCGCCCGCTCGCTCGCACTCGAAAATCCACGCGCCTTCTTCCTCGCGCCCTCCGGCGAATGCTTCCACAACGTCACCGTCACCGGCGGCAAGCCGCGCGCCGAAGGTCCGCTCGCCATCAAGCGCGAGCTGCGCGACACGCAACAGAAGCTCGATGGACTCGACGTTCAGCTCGCCCAGGCAGAGACCCACGCCGCCGCCCTCGGTCGTACCCTCGCCGAGAAGACGCGCCTGCTCGAAGCAAAAAGCGAAGATCGCCGCGCCGCCGAGCGCGACAGCGCCAACCAGGGCGCCGCGTTGCGCCAAATGGAGTCGGAAGGCAAGCGCCTGGAGCGCCGCCTGCAGGACTGGTCGCTCGACAGCGAGCGCAACCGCGATGCTCGTGCGGCGCGTACCTCTCTCATGGAGCGCAGGCGCGAGGACGTCGCACGCCTCGAAGCCGAGCACGCCACCGCCGAAGCGCAGCAGCGCGAATTCGAAGCCGCGTTGGCCGGTCATCGCGAAACCCGTGAGACGGCGCAGCAGGCATCCTCGCAGGCCGTCGCCGAGCTCGCCGGCCTCGAAGAGCGCAAGCGCGGCGCAGAGGCCTCTTTCGCGCGTATCGACCGCATGTACGCCGACCTCGGCCGCCGCGTCGTGCAGCTTGAACAGCAGCTCGCCGCCGCCGCTGCCGAGCAGGCGCAGCGCACCGAAGAGAACGCATCGCTCGCCACGCAACAGCAGCAGCTCCATGAGCTGCGCGAGCAGGCCGTCGCCGAAACCGCGCGCTGGACCGAAGAAGCTCGCCTCCTACGCATCACCCTTCTGGAAAGCGAGCAGCAGCTCAAGGCACTCCGCGCCGAAACCGACGCCCTACGCGAGAACCGCAGCAGCCACGCCGCGCAAGCAGCCAAGCTCGCTGCCGACCTCGAGCATCTCGAAGCCACCTGCGTCAGCGATCTCGGCGTCGAAGCCGGGGAGCTCCGCGCGCAGCAAGACATAACCCGCCTCGATGACGAATCGCTCGCCACGGAGGACGAAGCCTGCCGCAGCCTCAAGAGTCGCCTCGAAGCCATGGGTCCGGTCAACATGATGGCGCTCGATGAATACAAGGAAGCCGCGGAACGTCACAGCTTCCTCGAAACCCAGCGCACCGACCTGCTCGACTCCATCGAGAACACCCAGGCCACCATCAAGGAGATCGACACCATCTCGCGCACGAAATTCGACGAAGCCTTCGCGCGCATCAACGAAAACTTCTCCGTCACCTTCACACGCCTCTTCAACGGCGGCCAGGCCTTCATGCGCCTCACCGATGAAGAGAACACCGCCGAGAGCGGCATCGACCTCGTCGCCTCGCCTCCGGGCAAGAAGCTCCAGAACGTGCTGCTGCTCTCCGGCGGCGAAAAGGCACTCACCGCGCTCTCGCTGCTGGTCGGCATCTTTCTCTATCAGCCCAGCCCCTTCTGCGTGCTGGATGAGGTCGACGCCCCGCTCGACGAGACCAACGTCGGCCGCCTCGCCGAAATGCTCAAGAGCATGGCGAAGGAGACGCAGTTCGTCCTCGTCACCCACTCCAAACGCATGATGACGGCAATGGATCTCATCTACGGCGTCACCATGCAGGAGCCCGGTGTCTCCAAGCTAGTCTCCGTGCACATGAGCCACCACGCGCACGTCCGCACAGACAATCGCGCCAGTGCTTAGGAAGAATCTCCGGCAAAAGGGCGCCGGACAGAATCGCTCAGATCCTGCGTAGCCAGATGCTGGGATCGTGCACTTTGCGAAGGACTCAGACTAACTTTTCCCCCATAGTGCACGTCCCTGAACGGTGCAGGAGAGCCGCATTTTGGCGCCTCCCCACTCGCCATCCGCTTACGGCGTCTTGGGCTGAACAATAATGTTTTTTGGACTGACAATCGTGTACGGCGAACCAGGAGCCTGGCTGACACTCGTCGGAGTGACTGTGAACACGAAGAGCTTCCCTGCCGATTGACTGATCGCGTACAGGTGGTTGCTGTTGTCCCAGAAGAATTGATCGATGAGGTTATTCGTAAGCAGTCCGGTGTAGTGCGTGATTGGATTGGCACCATTGAAGTGGAAGACCTGCAGTCCGCCTCCGCCAGAATTGCCAGCACCGCCCACCGCCAGCAGCCTGCCCGAGGGAGACATCTTCATATCGAAGATGTACTGTATGGCAGACTTGGGCATATTCGCACGAGTGCTTGTCGTGCTCAGATTGCCGGAATTGTCCGATGTATACGTCGCAAGCTGCGGCAACCCGTCGGGCAACTCCGTCGATGTATTGATAAGCTGGTACTCCATGGCCACATGATTTGCTGGATCTGCGGCTCCCTGGTCAGCGCAGTAGAAATCTCCAGCCTGTGCAGCTGGCACAGGCGCGCTGATGTTTGCCAGGGTCAGCAATCCATTGCTGTGTCGCTGGTAACCGGTGATCGTTCCCGAATAGAAGCCCCGGTAGTCGCTGCAGGTGGCCTGATATGCGTACAGGTTGTTCGAGCTGAAGGTTAGCTGTCCATAGTTCACAAAGAGCGGCGGAGTGCTGCCGAGGAAATTCAAATAGCCCGTGGGCTTCTCCACCTGGAATGACTGGAAAAATTCCTCATCGCATAGGTCGCTCGACGTTGCCATCGTGTACAGGCTTGCCCCGGTGTGGTCCAGAATGATCGGACTATTGCCGCCGCAACCGGACGCATTGTGAGTAATCACGTTAGTCGATGTGGTCCAGTGCAGCGCGCCATTGGGTTCCATCAAAAATGCTGCGACCCACTTACCGTTTTGCGTGGAGCCAAGCAGATATTTCCCGTTCACCGCCATGCTGGTCAGGTCGTCTTTGAAAGGTGATCCTGAAACAGGCGTCAGCCTGCCGTTTGCAGCCGCAGTGAAGGCATGGACAACGTTCTTGCTGGCGCCGGTCGGCGTGCTCGAAACATAGACGTTGGCAACGGGCGAGCCGCTGGTGGCCGAAGCTGGCACAAGTGCGGCGTTTTCCGCCGATGCATTCTGGGCGTATGCCGCCCCTGTGCCAAGCATGGCAACGAGACAAAGCAGAAATGTGTTGTAGCGCATCATCAAATCTCCATTTTCCGAACGATGGTGGTGCTGATTAGGCTGAGGCACGAGGAATCGTGGCCGCGGCGAGAAGCGCGGTTGACTATCGCACAGGCATGGCTTTCTCAATCGTCGCCATCTCACCTATAGTGCGTGGCAGTCGTCAACCGTTACAAAGTCGGGCCGGTCGCCAGTAGACGTCGACATACTCACTCCCAAGCACGAACCACCCAGCGTTGACAAACCCCAGACCCCCTCCGAAAATCGAACAGTCACGCCATAGAATCCAAGGCAGCAATCTCCTTTGCAAACACTCACCCAGACCGATCTCCCCGGCCTCCCTCTGCTCGCACGCGGCAAAGTCCGCGACCTCTACTCCGTCGGCGAGTCGCTGCTGCTCATCGCCACCGACCGCATCTCCGCCTTCGATCACGTGCTCGCCTCCGGCATTCCCGGTAAAGGCAAAATCCTCACCCAGCTCTCGCTCTTCTGGTTCCAGTTGCTGCGCGAAGTCGTGCCCAACCACCTCATCACTGCCGACATCGCGCAATACCCTGAAGCTCTGCGCCCCTACTCCAGCCAGCTCGAAGGCCGCTCCATGCTGGTCAAGCGCGCGCAGATGTTCCCCGTCGAGTGCGTGGTGCGCGGCTATCTCTCCGGCTCCGGCTGGAAGGACTACAAGGCCACCGGCGCGGTCTGCGGCATTCCGCTGCCTGCGGGCATGCAGGAATCCGCCAGGCTGCCCCAACCTCTTTTCACGCCTGCCTCCAAAAGTCTCGGCGGCGAGCACGACGAGAACATCTCCTTCGACGAGATGGTCACGCGCGTCGGCGAGCCCGCAGCCACCAGGCTGCAGGGCCTCAGCCTCGACATCTACAACCGCGCCGCTACGTACGCGTCCCAGCGCGGCGTCATCCTCGCCGACACCAAGTTCGAGTTCGGCGTCACCCCGGGCGGCATCGTCCTCGCCGACGAGGTCCTCACCCCGGACTCCTCCCGCTACTGGCCAGCCGACCAGTACGCCCCCGGCGGACCGCAGCCGTCTTTCGACAAGCAGTTCGTCCGTGACTATCTCGAGCAGATCCGGTGGAACAAGCAGGCACCCGCGCCCGCCCTGCCCGACGACATCGTGGCAAAAACGCAACGTAAGTACCTGGATGCTTACCGGCTGCTCACCGGCCGCGAGCTCGATCTCGCCTGAACTGGGTTACCATCGCGCCATGCAGACGCTCACTCCACTGGACTGGACGATCCTGGTCGTCCTGGTCCTCTCCACAGTGATGGCGTTCGTGCATGGCTTTCTGGTCGAGGTCTGCGCACTCACCGGCCTGATTGGAGGCATTATCCTGGCCGGCCACTCCTACCTGCAGGTCGTCCCCTGGGTCCAGCATTTCGTGCACGAAGATGCCGCCGCAGCAGCTATTGCTTTTCTTTTGATCGCATTCGGCGTTATGCTGGCCGCCGCAATCCTGGGCCGGGTGCTACGCTGGATACTCCACGGCCTGGGTTTGGGTTGGGCGGACCGCCTCGCCGGGGGAGCCTTCGGCCTCGTCAAGGGATACATTCTGGTGGCACTGGGCGTCGCTGCCATGGCCGCATTTTTTCCCCGGCAGCCATGGTTCGATCAGTCGCAACTCGTGCCATACTTTTTTCCCGGGGCCCACGGAAGTGCTACTGTGCTGCCGCGGGACCTGGGCGTTAGAATTCAGTCCGGATTACACTCTCTCGAGGACGCTGCTCGCAGCGAGGCATCCGGACTGGGCCAGCACTACTGAGCACTACTGAACCAGCATTACCGAAACAAGAGACCGGCGCTGAGATTCGGTCCGTAGCCAAGAAAGAGGACTCTGTGAAACGCGAGTTGGACAGCCTGGTTAGCCAGATGCACGCCGGTGGTATCACGTACGATGAAGCCATCCGCGAGTTCAAAAAGCGCTTCATTCTCGAAGTACTCGCCGCCCATCGCGGCAACCAGTGCAAGGCCGCCAAGGAACTCGGCATGCACCGCAACACGCTGAGCCGCACCATCGCCGAGCTCCACATGGACCCCGCCCAGATCCGCAATGGCCTCAAGCGTCCCCCGCGTCCCGTGCGTCCATTGCTTGAACAGCCAAAACAGGTGATGCGCCAGCAGGGCTGATTCCGCATCAGCCTCTCCCGGCACACGCCTATTCAGTCAGGAGCCGCCGGCCGCTTTGCCGAATTCCGTCATCGCCTCATCCGCTCCGGCGGGCTATGTATCGCTTGTTACCGCGCAAGGCCGCGTCGCTTGGCGTCCCTGCCCCCATGACTCCATTCCCCGCTGGGACCAGTACGACGCCTATCTCTTCGACATCGACGGCACCCTGCTGCGTGATCCCGGCCGCGTCCACTACAACGCCTTCTCCAAGGCCTGCCTTGAAGTCCTCGGCCACCCGCTCTCGCTCGAACCGGTCACAGTAGCTGGCTCGACCGACCCGCGCATCCTGCGCGATGCCTTCGCCGCCGCCGGCATCGCCGACGAAACCTGGCGTCCCCATCTGCCGCGCCTGCTTGAGGCCATCTGCTCCGCTGTCGAACGCCAGGCCGCCAGCATGCAGCTCACCATCATGCCCGGCGTCGTGGACGCGCTTCGCCATCTCGCCGCTGCCGGCAAATGGCTCGGCGTCGCCACCGGCAACCTCGAATCCATCGGCTGGCTCAAGCTCGAGCGCAGCGAACTGCGCCAGCACTTCACCTTCGGCGGCTTCAGCGATGCCCACGAGCAGCGCGCCGACATGATAGCCGCGGCAGCGGCAGCAGCACGCAAGCTTGCAGGCGCACACGCCTCCGTCGTCGTTGTCGGCGATACTCCATCCGACATCGAAGCCGCGCGCGCCAATGCCCTGCCCGTCATCGCCGTCGCCACCGGCCACTACTCCTTCGATCGACTTCTCGAACACCCACCGGATATCTGCGCCGAAAATCTCGCTGCGCTGCTGCTTGCCCAGCCCGCCCCCTTCAATGGATCCCCGACCAATGGCCACATGGTCAACGCCGTCAGTAAGGGCACGTCCGCATGAGCCGCC
>JAUTWX010000369.1 GCA_030838385.1 Acidobacteriaceae bacterium | reverse complement strand
CGGTGAGGGCTCGACGCCAAGCGTCTCAGTCAAAGTGACTCGGGAGATCTTCTCGTCGCCGTCGGCTGATTCCCGATCGAAGACGGCCTGTGAGGTTTCGGCGCGCGCATTCAGAACGTCAGGTAGCGTCGAGCGGCCATTCAGGAGCTGCGCTTCGGCTGCGTCCTGGGTCGTCTGGGCGGTCTTCAGGGTCTGTTGTGCGGCCTCGAGCCGCTCCTGCTGAGTGAGCAGCTTGTAATATGCGCTGGCTACGGCGAAGGCTACCTGCTGATTGGCCTGAATGAAGTTGGCGCCGGCGGTCAGCTTCTCGGCGGTTGCGGCATCCACTTTTGCTCCTCGCTTGCCGAAATCAAAGATGAGGTAGTCGAGCGTAACCTCGGGTACGATGGCCGGAATTTCGACCATAACGTAGCCTCGAGGCGCTAGAGGCTTAGGGAAGGGATCGACGATCCGTTGGTCGGAGAAGGCCGCTACTCCTGCAAGCACGGGGTAATATGCGCTTTTTGCGATGCCCAGCTCGTCAGCCTTTTGTTTGGCGCGCTCCCAGACGATTCGCGTACGCGGATTGTTGTGCTCGGCGATGTCGATCAGCTCGGCGAGTGTGTATGGGTGGGCGGGGTCGAGCTTCGCAACGGTATCCACCGGAATCGCGTGGGCGGCACAATCGGCGGCAGCGCCCGGTGTTGAGGTTATGCCGGCGCATTGGGCCCTGATCGAGATCGGTCTGCAACAGGCAAATACGAAGAGAAAGCTCAACAGTTGAATGCACGGCCCAGGCCGCTTCAAAGGCGCCAGAAGCTGAGCTTGCCGCGTGATCGGGCTCCGCATGATCGCTCGTATTAACACAAAGGCTTCTCCTAGATCTATAAAAGTGCATCATAGCCAACACCCGGAAGGTCGTAAACACTCGGAAGAGCCGATTTGAACCAATTATGTTTGCCTTTGCGGCACAGGTAACTCCCGGCTTACTAACGAACCGCCCGGAACACCAAAATATCCCCTCCAGACCACCTCGATAACTGCTTGCTCAACAGCTCGTCAAGCCTTGCGCATGCTTTTATCTAACGGGTCTCCTGGCGCATTCGCCGAAAGGCTCTTTCAGCGAGGTTCGTTTACTCGCGATCGGAGTCGGGACGCCATCATGGGCGTTAGGAAAAGCACAGCCAACGCCGTTGTGATCATTCCTCCGACGACAACGCGTGCGAGCGGCTGCTGAGCTTGTGCGCCGATGCCGTTCGCGACTGCGGCGGGCAACAAGCCCAAACCCGCGGCAAGGCAGGTCATCAGTACGGGGCGGAGCTCATCGAGTGCTCCAGCCTTCAAGCCGCCGATGCCCGGGAACCTGCGTTGCATGCGGCGAATTCCTGAGAGGAAGACAACGGCGGCAAGCGTGGCCACTCCAATGAGCGAAGTGAAGCCTACTGCGGCGGAGATGCTAAACGAGGTGTGTGTGATCAGAAGGGCGAAGATCCCGCCTGTAGCGCAGAACGGTAGTATCGCCAGAACAATCAAGGCATCGCTCCACCGTTGAAACTGCAGATAGAGCAGAAGGAAGATGACCAGGAGGCTGATTGGGATGATGATCGCGAGCCTTTCCTGCTCTTTGCGTAACGAGTCAAACTCCCCCGCCCAGGAGTAGGAGTAACCCTGCGGAAGCTTGATCCTGGTTCGGATCTGTTGCTGCAGATCCTGGACGGTGGTTGCGAGGTCACGGTCGCGCACGCTGAACTTGATCGGGATGTAGCGCCGGCCGCCTTCGCGATAGATCATGAAGCTGCCTTCTCGGATGGCAATGTCGGCGACCTGTGACAAAGGGACGCGTCCGCCATCCGGAGTCTGCAAAAGGATGCGACCTACGGCATCGGGGCCAGAACGATCCTCTTCCGGGTAGCGTAAGGTGATGTCGAAGCGGCGGTCTCCTTCGATCATCTGCGAGATCGCCGCTCCTCCAACTGCCGCTTGGATGGCCGCGTTGACGTCAGCGGGTGCTATGCCGTAGCGTGCAGCGCGAGCCCGGTTGACATCGATGACCATGCTGGGCTGGCCATTGACCTTGAATACGCCGGCGTCCGCGACTCCGCGCACCTGGCCCATTACTTGTTGTATCTGATCTGCGATGCGTGTGAGCTCACCGAGATTGTCGCCGAAGAGCTTGAGGGAGTTCTCGCCCTTCACGCCGCTCATTGCCTCTTCGACGTTATCCTGGATGGTTTGTGAGAAGCCGAAGACTACCCCGGGATATTTGGAGAAGGCTCGCTGCATCTGTGCGATCAGCTCGTCCTTGTTGCCATGAACGCTGGTTGGCCACTCGCTTGCAGGTTTTAGGTCGACGCCGAGTTCAACGTTATTGAAAGTGGTCACGTCGGTCCCATCATCCGGGCGACCTAGCTGCGAGACCACCTGGGTGACCTCCGGGAAGCGCCCAACCTCGGCACGGAGCTGGTCGGCCAGCGCCGCAGCACGCTCGAAAGAGATGTCCTGTGGCAAGGTAGCTCGAATCCAGAGGTTCCCTTCTTCAAGTGGGGGCATGAACTCACCGCCTACAGCGAACACAAACAGCAGGATTGCTCCAACCAGCACAATGGCGGCTATACCCCAGGTCAGGGCCTTAGTGCGGAGGACGCGTTCGAGAACTCGCGCGTAGTGCCGGGAGAAGAAGCGGTTCAACCAGGTTCCATCATCGTGCTCCGCCTCGCCAGTCGAGTGGTCGCCGCTGAACTTTGTGGCGGCAACCTGCTTGCGCGCGAACACGTCACTGAGCACGGGCGCGAAGACGAGGGCGAAAATGAGAGCCCCGGTGAGCGCGAAGCCGTAGGTCACCGACATCGGAGCGAAGATCTTGCCGGGCACGCCCTGCATTGTGAACAGCGGGATAAATGCGACGAGGATGATGAGCGTAGAGAAGAGCACGGGACGTGCGGCGTCCTGCACGCCTTCCACGATTGCTGGGCCGGCGTCGGTGCCTGCCTCGCGTCGGGATAGTTTGCGGAAGACACTTTCCAGCACAATGATTGAAGCGTCGACGAGAATGCCGAAGTCGATGGCGCCGATCGAGATCAGGTTGGCGGAGTGTCCCGTGAGCGCCATCATGGAGAACGAAAAGAGCACGGCGAAGGGGATAGTTGCGGCCGCAATCAGTGTGGTCCGAAGGTCGCCGAGCATCAGCAGGAGGATCAACGTCACAAG
>JAUTWX010000350.1 GCA_030838385.1 Acidobacteriaceae bacterium | reverse complement strand
CTATGTTGTATCGCTCGACGGATCGCCTCCGTCGTGGTGGCGCCCCGGTGTAGAACCTGGCCCATAGTGCCTCCTTCCAGCCTCTGGATGAGAATGCACCATCAAATGCCGGGACTAAACACCTAGTCTAGTTAGGCATTCTGCAGACACAAAAGAGGCCGCCGGAGATCAGCGGCCTCTTTTGTGTCTAGTCACCCAAGCAATCGAATCAACATCGCACTTCGCGTTTTCCTCCGACAACAAGAATCCACCGCAAGCCCCTGCACGTGCCGGAGGCATACGTGAGCTCTTCGATGATTACGCCGAAACACGACATGTCGGCGAGATCATTGGCGGCATTCCCATGACACCGGACAAGGGACCGGCTTTTATCGATGTGCTTCATCGAAGGAAAAGGAGACGGCAACGATTTCAGTAGGATCGTGTTCACCTGGCTGAAGATAGCGGCGCTCGAATGCGCAAGCTCCGCACTACTGCAGCCCGCGGCTTGGTTCAGCGTACGCGACAAAGAATTAAAGAGAACTACTCCGCGACTCCGACATCCGCACTTTCATCCGCTTTAAAGCAGGAAAGCCTTGGATCGATTGGCAGAGGAATTTCGCTATCGTCATCGTCAGATGGTTCGAGAAGGATATCGAACAGGACCGCATAGAGACCATGACGGCTGGTTAACCTCTTTTGCCGGGCCCGGAGAAATGCAAAGCGAAACGGAGAACAGCGCTCCGCTTCCTCTAAGAACTCTGGAGTGAAGAATTCGTACGACTCTGCGACAGCGCCGAGAATGAGCGACCGCCAGCTCATCCTGAGCAGCTCTTTGAACATCGGAGTGCCGTCGGGTAGTTCGTCCATCCGGGCTCCCACTCGCTCGCTGAAGTTGAGGAGCTGAATCACCAGGTCATCCAGCGGCCTGCCCAGTTCAGCCGCGCGAGAAAATAACGTGATCGAGTCACGCTGCATGTCCTCGCGCACGTCCTGCAGATCGTCACCCAGCTGAAGCAGCACTCCCCACTCGAACGAGAATCGGCTTTCTTCCTCATTGAGCCAGCCGCGCGTCAGGCAGGCGTCCGCTAGTACGGAACTGCCTCCTTTCGCGCAGCTCATTCGCAACACCTCATCGTGACCGCAGGAATCGCCGCCGCTGATCTGCGCGATGCTTTCCTCCTGGGCTCGATGGATCGCCAGCAAACAATCGAAGACCTGGGAGTAGCGCACCCGAGGGTATTGTTCTTCGATCAGTGTGACCAACGTCCATAGCGCGGCCTCACGATCATTCCCGGCTGAAAGCCTCTCGCCGCGCAACCTGGCCCGGAAACGCTCGCTGAAGCGCAGCTTCGCCTGGGCGGAAATATCTGCACGATCCAAATAGTTGTCGCTGTAAGGATAGAGGAGGCTGTATCCAAGGATCGATGGTGTGATGTGCACGCGCTCTCCGAGTAGAGGCTGCAGTCCGCACGCGGTCCAGGCATTCCGGCATGCCTGGATAATGTCGTCCATGCTCAACCTTGCGTCGAAGCGTCTCGCCCATCGTGCAAGCCTGGTACCCACGGGCAGGAAATCGTCGATGAGGAGCTGAACCGCTTCGTGCTGCAGGTCCAATGCGATAGTCGAAAATCGAGCGAATGACGCTGTGATCCGTTCCTGCGCTGCGAGGCGCTCCGACTTGGTGCGAGGAACTCTCTTCGCTTCGCGCTCCGTGGCCTGCAGTTCTGCGTCGTACGCCTTCTCCCGTTCTTGCTGTTCTTTCAGGCTGAATCGTCTGCCAGCCAGGGCCGACGGCGCAACGCTGGCGTTCCAAATTTCGAGGGTCTGCTCGACCTGCGCTTCCACCCATGACCAGCTAAATAGTTGTCGCATCCTCTTGCGGTTACGAAAAACCGGGTAAAACGGTTCCAGCCAGTAAGCCGGAGACACGATCGACGTATATGGGCTTTTTTTCAGAGTCGGAAGGCTCTCCACGGTACATTGCCATATTCACCCATGTCTGCTGTGCCGGCCAGCCGAGCGCCTGTGTTTGTACCATGGAAAGTCCATCGCACCTCATATCCGCTGGTTTGCATGGTGCCCTTCAGGTCGATCTGATTGGCTTGCACCTTTCCGCTCAGCGAAGCCGTGTAGATTTCACCGTGCAACATGCCTTCAATGTCCTCACCGTTTTGTTTCAGCTCGAAGCGCTGTATGCCGGTGCCGCACAGGTAATCAATCAAGACTATCCATGAGCCGCCCAGTTGAGCGGTCTGCCCCTGCGGAATAACCGGATTCTGATAGTCGCCGGTTTTCGTCAAGCCTTCGTAGATTGCGTCAGCAACGATCTCTGCCTCGCCCGGTGCCATCATGTACGGCATGATGGTGACGGCGCTCGCCATCCGATCGGGCCTCACGCCCGTGGCGTTGCCAACCAGAATGCGCGGTGTGCCGGCGTCGAGCTTGGCTTCCAGTTCCCTGCCAGTAATCTTCAGGGCGTTGGCATCCCAGTGCACCCGCAGTTGCGGACTGCGATTGGAAAGGTCCTCCGGTTGAAGTATCTCCGTTGTGACTGACGGAAGATTTTTCACGCGGTTAGCGATTGTATCGAGCCACCTCTGCCACTCTTTCCATTCCGTTGCATGATCGCGCTTGTACCACTGCCGTACCGCGGCAAGCATTCCCATGATCTCTTCTTTACCTACCTTGTAACCTCGCCCATAGTTGTGGTGAGGCGCGGCCTGAAACCATGCCGCCTGGATCAGCTCTGGACTGCCCAGGAGAACGCCAGCTGCCTGCGGCCCACGCATGCACTTACCTCCTGAGTAACCCACCAGCGAGGCTCCGGCCTGGATGTGAATATTTGGCACTAACGGCTCCTCCGCCGCGGCGTCCACAAATACCGGCGTGCCCTTCGCCTTGGCGATGCGACAGATGTTCGCGATGGACAACGGGCCGTTTGCCGCGGCGGGGCTCGACATGACATAGATCATGGCAACTTGCGCGGTCAGCGAGTCTTCCAACTGTTCGGATGTTTCCACCTCAATAATCTGTGCGCCTGTCGTGCGCACACCGAAGTCGTAGGGATTGCGCGAATGCTTCGGAATAATGACTTTCGTCTTCTCGCGGACGTACGGAAGCGCCTGACATTTTTCGATGTCCGCGCCCGCCGTACAGGCCAGAGTGGCCAGCGCGATCGCAGCCTCGCAGCCAGTCGTCACGACGGCACTCGGTGCGCCCATCAGCGAGGCGATCTCCTTTCCGACTGCTACCATCAGCTCATCCAACTGCACGTAGTAAAACGATGCCTCATACATGGCGCGCTTTACTTCTGGCAGCGAGCAGGATCCTGTGATGATGGTGTAGGTGCCGCGCGCATTCAGAATGGGGCGCACGCCAATCTCGGTAAATAAATTCTGTTTCTCGCGGCCATTCAACTGCGGAAAACCGGGAGGAGCCTTTATGCCCTCCGTGCTGGAGGAAGAAGGAAGAGGCAGAGCCGCCAGGGGAATCGCGGTTGTCGTTAGGCCAAAGGCCGAAAGCGCACCCGAGGCTTGTAACATTCTGCGACGTGTGATCTGCGTTGCTGGGCTGAGCGGCCGCATGCATCTCCTTTAGCTCGTGGCTTGGATAACCATGCAGGTCTACTTCAGACTGACCGAAGCAGACCTGAAGAATTCGTCAGATGTAAGCGATCACGTCGATCTCGACGAGTGAATTGCCAGGAACTCCGCCGGCCGGCGCGACAGTGGTTCGCACAGGCGGCATATCGCCAAAGCGACCTTTATAAGCCTCGTTCATGCCTGCATAATCCTTTAAGTCATTCAGGAAGACGCTTACCTTCAGCACCTTTTCCATGGATGACCCCGCCGACTTGAGGTTTTGCTCAATCTCATCCAACACGGCCTTGGTCGCCTCCTGGATGGTGCCAGGTTTGTGATAGCCGACTCCTGCAAGAAAGAGCATATTGCCGTAGGAGACTGCGGCGTTGAAGAGAGGCGCTGCCTCACCCGGCTTCCGATTTGCGCCATATCCGTAACTTTTCTTCTCAGGTGCTGCGGGTTTCTGCGCAACCGCGTCTGCCGCTGCCAAGGTTGCCATGCTGGCTGCAACTGCCGCACCTTTCAGCATGGATCGCCGTGTCTGTTTTCCCATTGTCACTTCCTCGCTTTCCTAAGTGTGTCGGTCTATGCGCGTCTTCGTCAGCACGGCGCGGAGTCTCGCTGCTACCGTGTGTTCTTCCCCATCTTCGAGCATCCAGGTGGAGAGAACGATGGAGTTTGGGGTTTCCGTCAGACCTCGTCCGTCGGTTCCGGTTGCTGGGTTCAATTCAATCGATGGCGTACCGTTGCGCAACTGTTCGGCGACCTGCAAAGGCGTGATGCCGAGCTGTTTCGAGTCAATGTCGATGATGAGATGCGGCACATGATTTGCGATAGGTGGCGTAAAGATGCGGGTCTTTACAAATGGAACCTTCTCGACCGCCCGCTGAATGACGGTGGTGCGACGTACAAACTCTGTCTCCATACTTTCGTTGCTTTGCTCCAGCAGCCAGTCGACCGCTGCCACCATGCCGACGATCTGCTCCTTTGCCACCTTCATGCCACGGCCGACTGCATCACTGTTCGGATTGTCATTCAACGCAGCAAGCTCAATGAGATCTTTGCGGCCCAGCAAAAGCCCGGCATTCTGCGGGCCGCGAATGCCCTTCCCGCCGGAAAAACATACGAGGTCAAAACCCATACCTGTGTATTTCCAAAGGTTTTCGATCGGCGGCACATCCGCGGCAGCATCCAGATGGCATGGCACTCCGTGTTCATGTGCAGCCCTAAGCCACTCTTCACGGCCAATCTCGCCGCCCTCCGCCGCATTGAAGAAGTTCGTCATCACCGTGCGATCGCTAAGCGCAGCGCGGTAATCGCCGAGGCTGACTACCTGCTTGATCGCAACATTGCAGAGCTGCATGGCGTGGTCGTACTCATAGCGGTGCGCCTTTTGCACAACGACTTCGTTTTTGTGGCCAGCGACGGCGCCGGGAATTGACTCCGGCGGAAGACCGTTGGCTTTCGCGATGCAGGCGGCCGTAGCCAACGTGAGAGCGGCTGACGCTCCAGAACTGACGAGTGCTGCCTCACAGCGAAGTTTGCGCGCCAGATATTCACCCGAAGCCTTTTGCAGGTCCTTAAGACGCACCGGATGGTGTGCTGCCTGATCGACTGCCCTGCGCACGGAAGGCGGCATCACTGCCGCAGTCAGGTATGTATAGGTCCCGGCCGCATTGATGATCGGCTGCACACCTAGTTTTGCGTAGTAGTCTTCCCCTGCCGGAGACGTCGCAGCGGCCGCTGCCCGGAGGGGCGTCGCGGCGGCTAGAGCAGCAGCAGGTCCGCAACTCAGGAACCTACGACGCGATAACGCAAACCCATTTCCACTCGTCATCGGCATACTCCTTCGTTCTATAGAGTGTGCATGCCGCCCATGTTCGCTCACTCTGATTAAGGGATTCAGATCCTGCCAAACTTCTGAACAGCTTCAACGATCGAGTGATATTTCTCAATGAATGGATACATGGAGTGTTCGGAATTGTCGAGCCCCTGTGCTTTTATCAGGACCTCCGCGGCATGTGCCTTCGGAACCACCACGACTCCGTCCTGGTCAGCCACGATGATATCTCCGGGATCGACCTCGACACCGTCGCACACAATCGAGATATTTGCTCCTGCGAAGCGATAGTGTCCGACGGAAGTTGAGGGCACGGGACCGAGCGCATAGACCGGAAACTGGATTCGCTTCAACTGCGGAACGTCGCGTAGACCACCGTCCACGACGGCACCGGCATAACCACGAGCCGCCATGGCGGTCCCCATCAATCCGCCCATGCCGGCAATATCGGCCCCATCCTTCACGGTCATGACATAGACAGAACCCTCTCCCCCATTGTCGATTGCCTTGAGCATCCCAGTGAGCGCGTCCGGATCTCGATTTTCTTCATGTTTCAGGAGAACAGTTACAGCGGTGCCGGCAAATTTTGTCGGAAAGATGGCCTGCATGCGGTGCGACATATACCGCTTCTCATGAAGCAATTGCTCGATTGCATCGGAGACCGATGCTGCCTCGACATGACGATACGCATCCACCATCAGCTGCGGATGCGCCGTGTAATCGGCGGCTGTCATCGGCGTATCGGCCCAGCTGGCGATATCAATAGCTCCGGCTATCCCCGCAGCGCAGATGGAAAGGAGAAGCCGCATGCCGCGTTTGGTCATTACCCATGTCCCTCTCTATGTGTCAGACGCTCGCTGCGGAAAAGCTTAAGCTGTACCGCCCAACAATGCACGCGGAATTGCGTTCGGCAGCCTGCAATCGAGCCGAAGCTGTTGCGTTTACCATGGAACTGCCTATTGCAAAGCACGCGTTCGGAATTGTCATCGGACAGAAAGCGTGATTTGCTCTAGGACATGTGACCTAGATCGTGAACGGCGGGAAGAAGATGTCAGCAGAACACTATTCCAAATGAACGAGTCCGCGTTGCAGAGCGAAGATAGTTGCCTGCGTCCGATCACGCGCGCCCATCTTTTCCAGAACAGCGCTCACATGAATCCGCACGGTCTTCTCCGAGATGTGTAGATGCTCCGCTATCTCTCGGTTGGAGCGGCCCTGGGTAATGCAAGTGAGCACCTCGGTCTCACGAGGCGTAAGGTCGATGGCTGACGTGCGTTCCGCCAGCCGGTCCAGTGCAGTACGAGGAAGATATCGAAGATCCCTGTGCACTGTCGTAATCGCGTCGATCAGTTCCTGGCCACTTGCATCTTTGGTCAAATAGCCCGCTGCCCCGCTGCGTACTGCGCGGTACACGTCTTCACTCCCCTGATAATTCGACAACACGACAACACGCGCATCGTCAAATTCGCGCCGAACGCGAGTCAACACTTCGAACCCGCTCGTGCCCGGCAGGCGTAAGTCCAACAGCATGACATCGGGACGCAACGCGCGGTACATCGCGAGCCCTTGCTCACCGTCCCCTGCTTCTCCGATGACGCAAATCTGCGAATGGCCAGCAAGCACGGAGCGCAGAGCGATGCGCGCCAGAAAATGATCCTCAACCAGAAGGACAGTAATGCCGTCTACAGGCCGATCCATTGCACTACCTCTTTTTCCTTAATGTTTCGATTGGAATTACGGGTCAAGTAGATTCCATCAAAAGGAACGGTCGCTTCTACTTCGGTACCGGAGTTGTCGCTGTGCAGGCAAAGTGTGCCGCCCACCTTCCGCGCGCGCTCTTGCATCACTGCGATTCCGAAATGACCTGTTCTCGCTGCGGCCTCATCGAGATGAAATCCGCGGCCGTCGTCACGGATCAACAGGCGTAGAGTTTCCGCTTCATAGACCAAGCGAATGTGGATCGACTCAGCGACGGCATGTCGCAATGCATTGCGGACAGCTTCCTGCCCGATGCGCGCCAAATGATGTACGGAGCCTGGAGGTAATGAGACTTCCTCGCCTTCCATCTCGAAATGAAGCGCACATTTTTCTCCGTGGTGGTTCTCTTCCAGCATGCGGCGTAGCGCCTTTGACAACGAGCTTGTGACTTCCTCCGTCTCACGCAGGTCGTAGATGATCCTTCGAGCCTCCGCCTGGCAAAGCAGAACCATGCTACGGGCCAGTTCGCAGGACTTTGCTGCCGGACTCTGTGCTTCTTCGCTATCGCGAAAGAGATTCATCGTTGCTTCCAACTGCCATGAAATTGCAGAGAAGCCGGCCATCAGAGTGTCATGGCACTCCTGCGCTATGCGGTTCCGCTCTTCAAGCACAATGCCCATACTCCCCTTGACGTGCTGCATGCGCTGCTGCAGACGCAGACGGAGAAGAATCCCGAGCAGGGTCGCAAGAAGCATGATCGCTAGCAGCCAAGCCCACCAGCTATGAAAAAAACGCAGCTCTGGAAGAGCTGACGACTGCATCTCGAACGCGGGCCATGCGCGGGTGACACGGAGAGGACCCGGATCTGCGAGCGGGCAACGCAGATCCATCTGCCCCACAAGGCCATCAAGGACGGAGCCCTGGCCATGCACTTGGACTACTGCACGGCCAGGGCCGAGAAGAGCACACACGAGCAGCAGCAGAGCATGGGAAATGCAGAGGCCTGAAACCCGCCGTCGCCGCACTTCGGCCCGCGTCGCCTGATGTTTTCTGTCCTGCGCCGAGAGAACCATATTCGTCAAACACCGTCACCAGGGCTGGGTTCAAGCTGCAGCGGCTGCTCCGGGTGGACAAACAGCCAGCACACCGCTGCCGTCACAGCGAAGAATGCTGCCAAACCGAATGAGCTTGCCCAGCCTGCCCGTTGGGCAATCCACGGAGTAAGCGAGGCGGTGACAGCGCCGCCAATTTGCCCGCCCATGTTGACGATGCTGGAAAACAGACCCGAGGATCGTCCTGCAAGATCCACCGAAACCGACCAGAAGGAGCTCTGCGACAGGTAGAGCGCACCTGCTCCTGCCGCAAGAATCATGCCGGCCGCTCCTGCGCTGCGCGCCTGTGAGCCAAGGACCAGGAAGACGGCGGTTAATCCAAGCGCGAACGCGGCCAGTCCGCAGCGGCCCGCGCGCAGCCCCCAGCGGATCGAGATCCAATCGCTGAGTGCGCCTCCAGCCAGACAGCAGATCGTCATGGAAAGGAAAGGCAGCATCGCGAACACTGCGCTCGCCTTCAGGTCCAGACCGCGTACCTGCGCCATATAGAGAAAAAACCAGCTAAAAAATATCCACGCGATATAGCCGAAACTGAAGTAGCCCAGCATGAGAGCGAGCAGGTCGCGCCGCTGAAAAAGTTTTATGCCGGATATAGGCCTTCTCGCGATGGCGATTTGCGATGCTTCCATAGCCTTCTGCAGCTTGCGTATTTGGCGAACCGGCACATCCCGAATCTCGGCCAATTCTTCATCTGGAACCGATGGGTGCTCTTCCGGAAGATCGCGCGCCATGAACCACCATGCGATGCCGACGGCAATGCCAAGCCAGGCGCTGAACCAGAAGGCCGCTCTCCAGCCATAGTGAGTTATCAGCCAGTTGAGCAGCGGCGGTGTCAGTCCGCTGCCCGCGCCTACACCGGCAAAGATCAAGCCGTTGATGAAGCCGCGCTCGCGAAACGGTACCCACTGCGCTACGAACTGATTGGCCGCCGGATACACGATCGCCTCGCCCGCGCCTAGCAGAAAGCGTATGCCGATTAGCCAGCTCATTGCATAGGCAACTGTCGAAGGCAGCGCGGCAGTGCATGCTGTCGTCAGACCCCACCAGATCGCTCCCAGGGTCAAGGCACGCCGCGGACCCCAGCGCGTTGCCAGCCATCCGGCTGGTACCTGGAAGATGGCATAGCCGAGGAGAAACGCGCTGAAAACGCCACCCAGCTTTTGATTGCCCAGGCCATACTCTCGACCGAGCTGCAGTCCCGCGATGGCGATGTTGGTGCGATCTAGAAATGCAACACCGCTGAGCACAAAGAGCCAGAAGGCCAGCAGATAGCGCACGCGAAACCACGACCGATGGCGAGGATTCGATGCTCTCTTTTCTTGTTGTCTGAGCGCCCGCAGGCCTGCATGACTCACTTCAAAGCTCCGTCGACAAATGTTCTCACATGCTAGGAGCAACGTCCGTTTCGCGCCAGACCTACTCTGCTCTAGGGCAAATAGCCTAGAAAAAATGCGGTTAAACTGCAGATGCCTGGTTCTGCTGCCGGCCCTAGAACTGTGTCAGCCGTATTGCGTACGAATTGCAGCCTCGCAAAGTTATCAAGGATCCTTCATGCCATTGGTTGTCCCGCCTACCCTCCGTATTGCATCGCTCGTATTTGGAAGCATACTCTGCACTGCCGCTGCATCTGCGCAGATCACTGCTCCACCTCCGCAGTTTCCCACGCTTCCGCAATTTCCGCCGCCTCTTCGGTTTCCCATCCTGCCTCCGCTTTCCTCGCTCCCGATGAGCCAGCACAAGTATGACCTTGTGCTCTCCGGCGGTCATGTTCTGGACCCCAAAAATCACCG
>JAUTWX010000324.1 GCA_030838385.1 Acidobacteriaceae bacterium | reverse complement strand
TGGAACACCGCAAAATTCTCGCACCACCCGCCGATCAGTGCCGCAAGCCATAGAATGACCCCCGTCCCGGCCGCGTAGATGATGGTCCCGGAGGCGAAGGGATGAAGCGCCTCGTAGACGTGCCGGGCGCTTTCATCGGGCAGGTAATGCTGGGCAAACATCACCCGCCACAGCCGCTCCAGGGCTACGCAGCCGATGCACACCGCAATCACGTTTCCAATGGCTGCAGCCAACTGCGTGCGCGTGATGCGGGCGGTGAAGTCGGCGATCTTACTCCAGCTCGCGTTGCCCGGATTCGTCCGGACAATCCCAGCAAAGGTAGCGGCGGTAGCCGATGGCTGCTTGGTGGCCAGTACCAGGCCGAACACCTGCAGCAGGACGAAACTGATTGCGTAGTTGGTGCCGGTAAGAAAACCCTCCACGAAGAGCGGGAAATGCTGCTCCACAATGCGCATCTTGAACGCCGCGGTCAGCACGGTCAAAAGCCCACCGCCCACGGCAGCGAGCCACATTTGCCAATACTCCCTGCGGTTTTGAGCGATGTAGTGCTCGCCGCTCCGTCCCGTGCGCTCTACCGTTTTGCGCGCCAGCAAATTCAGGTTTTGCTTAAGGAGGGCAGAAACCCGTTTATCTTCGAGGCGCCCTTCGATCAGCTGGTTCAGCAAATTGCGGCACGCCACGAGACTATCCACACCCGGCACCGGTACCGCGCCGTAGGTGAGAACCCTGGCCAGCCCGTGCATGCGCATCAGGGCTAACTCGATACTGCGCAGGTCGAGCACCAGGTCTGCGCTGACTCCGGTCGTCTCCATGCCCAGGCGCACCTGGCCGAGCTCTTTGCGGCAGTTGCTGATGGCCGTTTTCCACACCTCAAACCGGGGCGCGGCTTCCTCTGCATCGGTCGCCTCCACCAGTTGCTGAGTGGCAAAGATCAGGTGGTAAAAGGGCGAGTTTTGCACCTCAGCCCGGCCGCCGCGCTCGCGCATGGCTGCGGTGACGCCGCGGCCCGCGGTGCGCGTAGCAATCAGGCAAAGTGCCTGGCGTAAATCGCTCTGCAAGCGAGGAGAGGAGCGCGGTCCCCCGCCCGTAGCCGGCGGAGCGAGAATCATGCTGAGACGTTCGAAGAGAGCCTGCGGCAGCTCCAGAAAACGCTCCACATCGCGGGAGTGAGCGAACAGCGCGATCATCAGGCGCGAGCTGTCCGTGACCGCCATGGCCGAAGGCAGAAGGCGATTGAAGAGGCGGCGAAGCCCTTCGGAGAAAACCGCATGATGCCGCGGCATACCCGCCTCCGCCAGTACGGCCACAGACTCGAGCTGGGAAATCATCGATTGAAAGGCTTCCTGAAAGTCGAGCCGCAGCAGATCGTCATGCTCCACCATGCGGAGCCAACACAGCAGGCGCACGTTGAATGACCGTTCGCTCGAGCCAGTCCAGATGGTATGGAAAAGACGGGTAAAGCTCGCGGTTTGCGTGTCCAGGGTGGCGGCGGCAGAAAATGCTCTTGTCCGCGCGCGCAACTCGTCTTTCGCACGAGCAAAGGCAGGGCGGTGCCGCGAATGCCGGCGCAGACGCAAATACTTGCGGATGGATCGGCGCAGTTTCACCTTGGGTTCATTTTAAACGGGGGTTTACGTAGCGGGCATAGGGCGCAGCTCCTCAACTGCGAGCGAAAGCGCTGCCTGCAGCTGCGTTTGGGTTTCCTGGTCCAGTTTGGCGCCCCCAATGGTGAGGTAAAAAACATCGATGGCGATCTCTCCTTCGGTATCGATCAGGGCCACCTCGATATTGCAATTGTGCCCAGCCAGGGTGGTGGCGATCTGGCGCAGCAGCCCGGGCCCATCCTGGGCAACGACCTGCAACAGGGTGCTGTGGGTAGACGCGGTGTTATCGAAATCAAGTCGAGTTTCGACCTTGACCATGACGGGAGCACGGACCGCCTGGCGGCGGCGTAACAGGACTTCGATCGGGATCTTGAGCGAGATGACGTCCAGCAGGCTCCGGCGGAAGCGATCCACCTCAGACGGATTCAATTCCAGGGTGCGGAAGGGATCGGAAAACTGAAAGGTGTCGACGATGATGCCGGCGTCGTCGGAAAACGCCTCGGCTTTGACAATGTTCATGCCCCACGACGAGAGCGCGCCGGCCATATCGGCAAAGAGCAGGGGACGATCCTTAGTGATCACCGTCAATTCCCAGAGCTGGCGCACGCTACGCAGGTTGATTTGGACGGGTGATTCGGACAGCTGCAGTGCCATCTGAAAATGGTCGTGAATCTGCTCCGGCATGCGTGTCCGCAGATAGCGCTGGGGGAAACCTTCCAGAAAACTGCGCAGTTCCGGAGCGCGCGCCGGCGCAAGAGTCAGAATCCGCCGGAGCAGCGTAGGGTCTACATCTGCGCGATAGCGCTGCTGATCGACGCTGCGGTCCATGAAGTTGGAGGTGGCGATATAAAGTTGCCACAAGCTATCCGCCTTCCATGGTGTCAGCGCATCGGGGTTGACCGCCTTGATATCGGCATACGTCATCAAGCACAGCATCTTGAGATGGCTCTGCGACGCCACCTTCTCGGCAAAAGCCTCAATGGTCTCGGAGTCAAAAATGTCGCGGCGCAGAGTGCTCGACATTTCCAGATGATTGCGGATCAGCCGGCGCACCTGGTCGCGCTCTTCGGCATCCAGCTCCAGCCGCGCCAGCAGGCTGTCGGCCAGCTCCACGCTCTGCACCGTGTGGTCGCCGGTGCGGCGCGCCTTGCCCGTGTCGTGCATGAGCACCGCCAGAAAGAAGAGGTCAAGGCGGTCGATCTCCGCCAGCAGTGTAGAGTAGCGCCGTTCCCAGGCCAGATGGGGCTGACGCAGCGCGTGCACATTGTCGATGACCAGGAAGGTATGCTCGTCGACCGTGTAGCGATGATAGGAATCGCGAATCACCAATGCGTCGATACCGTGGAACTCGGGGATGAGCAACTCGAGTATTCCCAGCGCATGCATGGTGCGCAGCGCGTGTGCGGCATGCGGCCCAAGCAGGATCTCGCGCAGCCCGTTCCACAGGAACGGCCCTTCCGGGATGTGCACATCGAGTACCGGGAGAGCGTCTGCGAGGCGATCCTCAGAATTCTGCGTCAGCCGGTAGCCATGCGCCGCAACCAGCGCAAAGACGCGAAGAATACCCTCCGGACCCGTGAACTGCGCGGCTTCCGAAACATCGATGCGTCCGTCCTGGATCACGAAATCGGTGCCTGGGATGGGAACTCGTTTCCGCCGTTGCGGACGGTAAAACGATTGCCGTGCCGGGGGGAGAGCTTCCATGGCCAGCACTGCGCGCCGGTAGACCGTCCGCGCATGCCGGTAGTAGGTGCGCATCCAGTAAGCGGGGTCCGAGGTCCCTTTGGTTTCGAGGCCGATACTCTGGGCCGCCGCTTCGTCCTGCGCATGCCAATCGAGGCTGTTGTCGTCGCGCCCGCTGCGCAGATGGAGAAAGCAGCGCGTGGCGCTGAGAAACTCAAAAGCCGACGCAGCGTCGTTGTGCACTGAATAAAGAGAATTGCCAAAACTGGTGGGCCAGGCCTTGTGTTCGCGGATGTGGTGCAGAAGATTGAGCCAGTGGGCTAACTGATGGTCGCGCAAACCGCCCGGACACTCTTTGATATTGGGCTCGAGATGGAAGATGGTGTTGCCGTACTTCTGGTGACGCGCACGCGCGAGGTCGGCAAGCCTGTGTACGATGCCGGTCCATTCACGCAGCGCAACTTCGGGCAGCGTTGTGGTCTGCAAAGCCTGAGATAAAGCGTGATCCCCGGCGATGAATCGCCGGTCCAGCAGGGAGAGGGTGAATTCGATGTTGTCCGGGTCGTAGCGGTCGCATTCCTTGAGGGTGCGAATCATGGGGCTGGCCCGCAATCCGAGATCCCACATGGCCTGATTACAACCACGGATATGCTCGCGAAGCTTGTCCTCCACTTTCTCATCGACGCAAAGATAAAGCAGATCGACGTCAGAAGAGGGGAAGAGTTCCTTACGTCCGAAGCCGCCCACGCCCATCAGTGCCAACCCGGGTGGGATCGGCCCACCGCTTTCGAACCGCCACAGCGGCTCGAGCAGGCAGTCGACGACTAAGGCACGGCGGCGGACACAAAGCACCCCGTTGCCCGTTCGCTCGAAGGACTGCCGCATCCCCGCCATCTCGGCCTGGTAGTACTCTCGCAACTGCTGGTGAGACGTGAATGCAGCTTTCATGTCGACCGCGAAAGAGATTTAGACAACAAGAGCTTGCTCTGGGGACACCTTTGCGTATCCATCCGTGAACCCGGGAACGGGTGCATGGGTGGGCCATCGCGATCTTCACATCGCAAACTTACAGCGCGGCCGCGCCCCGTTCTCCGTTGCGGATGCGGATAGCTTCATCGATGGCGGAGACGAAGATTTTTCCATCCCCGATCTTCCCAGTTCTGGTTGCTGTGATGATGGCCTGTACAGCCTTTTCCAGCAGTTCATCCGGAATCACGGTTTCGATCTTGATTTTGGGTAAAAGGTCGACCGTATATTCGCGTCCGCGATAAAACTCCGTGTGGCCCTTTTGCCGCCCGTGGCCCCGTGCTTCAAGGATTGTCATCCCCTCCA
>JAUTWX010000305.1 GCA_030838385.1 Acidobacteriaceae bacterium | reverse complement strand
GTGAGCGACCAAAGGGAGCGAACCCAGCAACACGCGCCGCAGGCGCAATCGCCGGACGGCCAGTCCTCACTGGACCGCATACCCAACCATCTTCCACCCACCACCCTCATGCACCATCACCACCGACTCAATCTGCGGATGCCCATTCGCAAACGTGGTCTGGTACACGAACGCCACATACTCACCCTTCGGCAGATTCGGCACCTCAGTCTTCCACTCGCTCGCGGTCAGATCGCGCATCAGCAGCGGGTCGATCGACTTGCGCATCGTCTCCATCCGCCGCACCCAGCCCTGCTCCGGCACCTGCGAGCGAAAATAATCCGACGCCGCAGCCCAGCTCTTGTCGTAAGTCTCCGCGTCCTCGATCTTCAGCCACGCATCGGCCGCCGTGCGCGCCGCGGCAATCGCATCGGCGTGCTGTGCGTTCAGCTTCTCCTGCTTCTTGCTGATCTGCGCATGCCCTGAAACAGCGGCGAGCAATATCCAGACCAGCAAAGCGGCAGGTGTAAGCAGGGCATGACCGCGACCGTGGAATGGAGTGTCATCCTGAGCGAAGCGAAGGACCTGCACTTCGCCAGCCCGCCCACAACTCCAGAAGTGAGCGACAACGGAGCGAACCCAATCACCCGCGCCACCGGCGCATCCGCCCGTGCGGCGAGCACTACTCGCCATACTTGACCGAACACCCATAAGGCCGCGTCGCAGCCACCTGCACCGGCTGCCCGGCCATCGCCTCGGTCAGCGCAGCGGAGACATAATTCTTCGCACCCTTCACATCGGCCGTATCGGTCGTCGCCTTGTCGTCGATCGCACCCGCATAGATCAGCTTGCCCGCCGGGTCGATCACGAACATGTGCGGCGTCGTCCTCGCGCCATACATCTGCCCAATCTCGCCGCTCGAGTCCAGAAGCGCCGCCGTCGGATGCGCGTGCACCTTTTCGACATGCGCGTTTTCCTCGGCCGCGGTCAGGTAGCCATCATCGCCATGCGATGGCGAGGACGACAGCACCGTGAGCCAGACAACGCCCTTCCCCGTCCACTCCTGCTGCAGCGCCTGCATATTGCCACTGTCATAGTGCTTTTTTGTGAAAGGACAGGTACGGTTGGTCCACTCCAGCACCACGTACTTGCCGCGGTACTGCGCCAGCGACTCCGCCTTGCCCTGCGAATCTTTCCCGCTGAATCCCGGCGCCGCCTGCCCCACCGTGGCCGCCCTCGCCACCAGCACCCCCCCGAGCACAATGACCAGCGCCGTCAGCGCGATTGCGATATACACGACCGCGCGCCAGGCCCCGAGCCGACGAACATACCGCTGTTCACTCGCCATAACTCACCTCCGGCTTTTGCGTTATCGCGATGGTACGAGCGACGCCGTTCGCGAGCTCCCCGCATCCGTACTCGAGTTGGGCAGCCCCTTCAGCGCCTCCAGCACCGTGTTGGTCGTCAATACTTCGGGCAGCACCCGCGCAGGCGCGCCCGGTGTCCCTGGATACAGCGCATACGTCGGCACGCTCGAACGTCCCAGCGTCGCCAGCGCACGCGCGATGTCCTCATCATGCCGCGTCCAGTCCGCGCGGACCAGAGCGATCTTTCCATCCTGCAGTTTGCCCAGCACCTCGGGCCGCTCCAGCACCACCCGCTCATTCACCTGGCAGCTCAAACACCAGTCCGCCGTAAAGTCCACAAACACCGGCCGCCCCTGCGCCTGGTACTGCGCGACAACCTCCGGCGTAAACGGCTGCCATCCCCGCGTGTGATCGGCGTGGTAGACATTTACGCCAAAGGCCACGCTCTGCGGCGCCGGGAAAGTGCGCACCGCGTACACAGGAGCGACCACAGCCAGAACCAGGATCGCTACCGCGGTCGCGGTAGCGGGCAGCCGAGCCGGCCAGCGTCCCAGCACCCAGCCCGCAATTCCCAACAGCAGAAACGCCGTCAGCAAGCCAATCAGCGCCGTCGCCCCGGCAAGCTGCGCAAACAACCACACCAGCCAGATCACCGTGCCAAAGATCGGCACCGCCGTCGCCTGCTTCAGCAGCTCCATCCACGCGCCCGGCTTGGGCAGCAACTTCGTCCACGCCGGCTGAAACGCCAGCAGCAGATATGGCAGCGCCAGCCCCACACCTAGTGCGGTGAACACCGCAAATGCCACCACCGCGGATTGCACCAGCGCAAACCCGATCGCCGCTCCCAGAAACGGCGCAGCGCACGGCGTCGCCACCACCATCGCCAGCACGCCGGTAAAGAAGCTTCCCGCCAGCCCATGCTTATTCGCCAGCGACGAACCCGCGCTGGTCACGCTCAGCCCGATCTCGAACATCCCCGCCAGCGACAGCGCGAGAAAGAACAGCAGCAGCGCGATCATCGCCACAAACACCGGCGACTGGAACTGGAAGCCCCAGCCCAGCCCGCGTCCGCCCGCGCGCAGCGCCAGCAGTACGCCGACCACGATCCAGAACGACACCAGGATGCCCAGCGTGTAGGCCAGCCCCTGCACCCGCATCGCACGCCGCTCCGACGTGGACGACTGCACCAGCGCCAGCGCCTTGATGAACAGCACCGGGAAGACGCACGGCATCAGGTTCAGCAGCACGCCGCCAATCAGCGCGAATCCCACATAGCGCAATACGCTGGCGCCCGCCGAAACAGAAAGTGGCGGTGCCGGAATCGTTCCCTGCTCCGCGCGCACCATGTAGGACGTCCCATCTGCCAACAGCACAATCCCGCTCAGCGTCGCTGGACTCTTCTGCAGATTCTCATCCTGCTTCAACGCGATCACCGCACCGTCGCCCCGCGGCGTCACCGGCTGCGGCGCTGCATTCGCAATCACGCTCTGGTCGGCCGGAAAGAACTGCGCGCCCTCCAGCCGCTTGCCGGTCAACACGGCCAGTTGAAAGCCGTTCGGCACGCGCGTGAAGATCGCCTTCGCCCGCGCCGGCAGCACCTTGGGCATCGCCGCAAAGGTCTTTGTGAACAGCGGGGCCGCCGCACTCGCGCCGCCCGATCCCACCGGCAGCGCCATCGCCAGATGCGCCTTGCCCGGTATGCAAGCCTGCCGGCACACCAGCCAGTTCACATCCGCGGCAATCGGCACGGAAGTTGTCGCGTTGCCGGCAGCATGCAGCTCCGCCGGGAACAGCACCTGCGTCTCATAGCCGAAGTCCATCAGCGGCCCCAGTGGCAGCCGCTTCGGCGCGGGAAACTGCAGCGGTCCCACCGTCACACCATCGGGCAGCGTCCACTTCACCGCGGGCGGCTCGCCCGAATCGCCGGCGTTGGTCCAGTACACATGCCAACCCGGCTCCAGATCGAAGAGCAGCCCCACGTGCGGCGGCACCGCTGTGTGAGCAGCGTCAGGAGACACCGACGCATGATCCGCCACCAGCGACACCTTCAAGTGCCGCGCCTCCACGCTCGTCTGCGCATCCGCGCGCACACAGAACCCAGCCGTCGCAATAACCAGCACTAAGGCGAACAGCAGGCGCAAACGGCACCGAAAGCCGGCGTTGGAACGTGTGTTCATAAGCTTGCTCTATTGTAGGACGCCCATTCCGCCGTTCGGTTACGAGACCGAGCCGTATCGCGAAAGCAAAGCCCCCCACACCCTCGTCATCTCGACCGGAGCGCCGCAGGCGCGCAGTGGAGAGATCTGCTGTCCCTCCGCAGTGCACGGAAACCGGGTGCCCCATCCTGAGCGGAGCGAAGGGTGGGATGACGGACAAAGCCAGATTAAGGTGTCATCCTGAGCGCAGCGAAGGACCTGCAGTTTCCTCGCAGCGCCACCACAAGGGTGGGGATACCACCCAAATCCACACCCTCGTCAATCTCGGCTACGGACGCCCGCCGTCCCGCGACCATGCCGCGTGCGCCTTCAGGATGCAGCGGTCCATCACCACCCCGACCCCGTCCGCCTCCGCCCAGCCAGCCGCCTCGTCGTGGCAGACGCCTTCCTGCAGCCACAGGTAAGGGATCTTCAGCCGGATCACATCCTTCACAATCTCCGGCACATACACCGGGTCGCGGAAGACATCCACAACGTCGACTTTCCTCACCGCCGCGCAGGCCTCGTCGAGGGAGTTAAATACCGGCTCGCCCAGGATCGTTCTGCTCTTCGCTTTAGGGTTCACCGGCAGAATGCGGTATCCGTGTTGCTGCATGTAATGCGCCACGCTCAGGCTCGGCCGCCCCGGCTTATCCGACAGCCCCACCACGGCAATCGTCTTCGCATTCTTCAGGATCTCGCGTATCGTCTCCGGCTCATTCATCCAGCAATCCTCCGGTCCATTGCTTCGATGATAGCCAGCGACCAAACGGTCCAGGACGAGGACATTTGCACACATTTCGGAGACGAGGAAGCCAACAGCTCAGCGCCAGACCCTACTCTGTAATCA
>JAUTWX010000299.1 GCA_030838385.1 Acidobacteriaceae bacterium | reverse complement strand
GCGACGTTTCGATGACCAGATCTTCCGGATAGATATGAAGCAATTGCTGCATCTGATCACGGCTGATGAACTCGCCGACCTGCGGAAGCCTTCGATACTGGCTGTTCAGTGCTCCGTCCATCACGTGGTCCGCAGGCATACGATCTCAGTGCAGCTCGATCTTCGGCGAGCCCTCGAGGACAGACCCAATCTGCGCGGCGGGATAGCCGGACGCGCGAAGTTCTCGGACAAGTTCCGCTGCATCGCTCTTCTCGACTGAGATCAGCAAGCCGCCTGAGGTCTGCGGATCATAGAGCAAGAGCTGCAATAACTCTGGAATTTGCGCGGCCGTTTTATCCAAGGTGAAACACTCGGCGAACTCGCGATTCGAGACAAAACCTGCGGGGATGCAGCCGCGTTCTGCAGCTTCCCGCGCTCCCGCCAGGATGGGAATAGCGCCGGTGTCGATGCGCAGTCGAACATGGCTGCCAAGAGCCATCTCGCGTGCATGCCCTGCCAGCCCGAACCCGGTTACATCGGTTAACCCGTGCACACGGAAGCGCGTCTGCGTAACGATCTCTGCGCCCCGGCGGTTGGAGAGCGTCATCGATGCGACCGCCGCGTCTACCCATTCCTGTTGCGCGCATTGCCGCTTCAATGCCGTGGTGATGACGCCGGTGCCGATCGCTTTGCTCAAGACGAGAGCATCTCCCGGACGTGCTCCACTTTTCGTAAGAACGCGGCCTGGGTGCACCGTTCCGGTCACTGCGTAGCCGAACTTGATCTCGGCATCCTTCACGCTGTGACCACCGAGCACGATGCAGTTGGCCTCCTGCATCACATCCAATCCACCATGGATGATCTGCTCCAATACGTGCAGATCACCGTCTTGCGGAAAACAAACAAGCGCGAGAGCGGTAAGCGGCTGGCCACCCATCGCGTATACATCGCTCAGAGCATTCGTAGCCGCGACACGGCCGAAACAGAACGGATCGTCGACCAGGGGACTAAAAAAATCGACCGTCTGCACCAGCGCCAGGTCGGGCCGAATCCGATACACTCCCGCATCGTCGTGCGTCGCGAAGCCGACCAGCAGGTCCTCGCTTTTCTGCTGCGGCACTCGGGAAAGCACCAGGTCCAGCATTCCCGGAGGCAGCTTGCTGGCACAGCCGCCAGCCTTCACCTGCTGCGTCAATCGGATCTCTTGTTCACCCACGAGGGGAGTCGATTCCATACCGTGAAGTGCCGACATGCCTCAGATAGATGCGGGTAAGTACGTCCGGGTCAATGTAAGCCGACGAAATGCTGGCGCACTGGTGGAGGGTGATTCGGTCCTAGGCCGGAATCATCCCCGAAGCAGACGCATTTACTCTAGTGGAGAGCCGATTCGTCTTGGCGAATGGATGAGCGTAAAGGAGACCGAGCGGATGAGTTACGTGCCCAATGCAAAGCGATACGAAGCAGCCACCTTCCGGCGGTGCGGCCGATCCGGCCTGGTCCTGCCGCCGGTGTCCCTGGGTCTGTGGCAGAACTTTGGCGGCACTGATGTTTTTGAGACCGGCCGGGCGGTGATCCGCCGTGCCTTCGACCGTGGTGTGACGCATTTCGATCTGGCTAACAACTATGGGCCGCCATACGGCTCGGCGGAGGAGAATTTCGGCACGATACTGCGGAAGGACTTTCGCAATTATCGCAATGAGCTCGTGATCTCCACCAAGGCGGGGTGGGATATGTGGCCTGGTCCGTACGGTCTAGGCGGCTCGCGAAAATATCTCATGGCTTCGCTCGATGAAAGCCTGCGACGCATGGGGCTGAAGTATGTAGATATCTTCTACTCCCACCGCCCGACGATGGATGTTCCATTGGAAGAGACCATGGGTGCGCTCGCTCACGCCGTTCGTCAGGGAAAAGCACTGTACGTGGGCATTTCGTCCTACAGCCCGGAGCGGACGCGGGATGCTTACCGCATCTTGCAGAGCGAGGGCGTGCCCTTGCTCATCCATCAGCCTTCCTACTCCATGCTGAACCGCTGGATAGAGCGGGAACTGCTGGGGACGTTGGATGAGCTGGGAGTAGGATGCATCGCCTTCTCTCCGTTGGGTCAGGGACTGCTCACGAATAAGTACCTGCATGGAGTGCCGGAGAATTCGCGCGCCAAGGAAGAAGGCTCCTTTCTGAAGGAGTTTTTGAGCGAGGAGAACCTGAACCATGTGCGTGCACTCAACGGACTCGCTCAGCGGCGCGGTCAGACGCTGGCGCAGATGGCGATCGCCTGGGTGCTGCGGGATCGACGAGTCACATCCGCCCTTATTGGAGCACGCAATGTGGAACAGCTAGACAACTCTCTCGATGCGATGCAGCGGCCGCAGTTCGGTGACGAGGAATTGAAGGAGATCGACAAGTTTGCCCACGAGGGATCGATCGATCTCTGGAAAGATGCGCGCGAGGGCGGGAGCTGACCGCGCCTTCCTATCTGTCAGTGAGTGAAGTGCGCCTCAACCAGGCGGGAGCGATAACTCTTGGGCGCAATCCAGATATACGTTGGCAACTCGCGCGCGGATATGGGCCGCCAAGCAGCCAGCGACGTGGCTTCCGAATTGCGACGTCGATTGGCTGTCCAGCATCGCGTGAGGATGATCTTCGCGGCTGCACCAAGCCAGTCTCCCATGCTGGAAGCGCTGATCCGCGAGCATGGCATCGATTGGGGCCGGGTGTCGGCCTTTCATATGGACGAATATCTCGGCCTGGCGGAAGACGCGCGGCAACGTTTTGGCGCGTGGCTCAGCGGGGCTCTCTTTGATCAGCTTCCCTTCGCTGAAGTTCATATCCTTTCCGCGGGAGACGACCCGTCGCAGTCGGCGGATAGGTATGCGCAAAAGCTGAGTGAGGCTCCCATCGATCTTGTCTGCCTGGGTGTCGGGATCAACGGACACCTGGCCTTCAACGATCCGCCCGCGGACTTCCATGACGCGGCCTCTGTAAAGATCGTTCCTTTAGATGAGATATGCCGGCAGCAACAGGTAAGTGATGGGTGCTTTAGCACTCTCGAAGAAGTGCCGAGGAGCGCGCTTACGTTGACCATCCCGCGCTTGCTTGCCGCACACCGCATCTATTGCTGCGTACTCGGGCCACAGAAACGCAAGGCAGTGGTCCGCATGCTGGAAGGGCCAATTGGGGCGGACTGTCCCGCCACGGCGTTGCGGCTGCACCCGCATTGCGTGCTCTACCTGGATCCCGACGCTGCTCCCAACGGAATGACAACGAGCCGCGAATATCGAAATGCGATGGTAAGCTCGCTCGGGAATGCACGGGAATGAGTGACCTCTCAGCCGTCAATATCGGCTTTGATGAGTGCCTGCGAGCCTTGAGATTCGATACCGTACTTATCTTCCAGCCACCCTCTCATAGACCCCGGAAGGGTCTCGGCGATCTCCTGCCACGTGACCAACTGCAATCGCGAGCGAAGTGATGTAAGCTTCACCGCCCTGGCAACCGTGAACCAGGCGTCGATCAGGTCGGGACGACGGGCGTCGCAGATCACGCAGTAACGAGTTCCGAACCCAGCGAAAGCAGAGAGAACGCCCCGAATCAATTGGTAATGAAGATAGGATGCGGCAGTCTGCGGCAACAGGTCAGCGTCGAACACACATGCAAAGTCGCGATACCGCTCAACCCGGAGGCGGGGAGCACGCTGGAACTCTGCCTCCGTCAGTTTCGCTTCGATCAGTAGATCTCCGATGCGGAGGTCTATCTCGGTGCGCTCGACATGATTCGCGATGAGCGGGATACGCGGCTTGCAGCCGAATTCGAGGCGCTCCGGCGCTTCGGTACCGAGCAGGAGACGAAGAGAGCTTCCTGCCGCAAAAGCTAGCGGGTGGCAAAAAATATTCATCAAAAGCGCGTCGGAGCTGGCGGCGGTGTCTAGCTCTCCGCGCTCCGCATCATGGCTGGGAAGGCTGCGCCGCGCAGAGGTGTGAGACTTGCCAAGCCGGCGATTCCATTCCGGCCTCCTGCGGATGCACTTGTATGAAACCGGGTGGAAATTTCCATGAGTGGCGTCCGCGGCCTCGCGGAATATGACGGCAGGCAGGTTGCCGATCGTGCATTCGTGCGGCAGGCCATTGGCCGCGGCCCAGGAGAGCGCGCGCAGACTGAGCTCCTGACGCAATCGTCCTGCGTAGCCGGTCACGTGATTGCCGCAATGGCCCGGAATTGTGAGGTAGACCGCACATTCGCAGCTTAGGGGAAGCGCTTGTGGGAAGGCAAACAATCGGCGAAGGTCATAGCCATTCTCATTGTGAGACTTTTGGCGGGCCTCGTCTCGAATTTGAGGCCGGGCTGGATTCCGCCCTTTACATGAGCTTCCTTTCACATTGCCCTGCATCCGATGGATTGAATGCAAACTGGACGCAATTTCCAATCGTAAGTCGGGCTCCCGCAAATCTCAACCGAGAATTCTTATACGGACCTTCGCGGCCGTACATATATGGCTGACGATTTGACGGGCAGGGAGTGAAGAGGCGCGCGGCAGCACCCTTCATAGACTGCTTAAGCGAGAGAGTATGGCAGATGATGAGAAGTTCTATACGGTTGAAGTGGACATTCGGGGCTGCAGCAGTTGCGGCAAAGAGCTGGGATATACAGTGGTCGGTCCTGACGGCGTTGAGGAATGTGCGGTCTATAACGACCGCGACGTGGCCGAGGAGATTGCCGACCTCATGAACAATGCATACGAGCTAGGACGAAGATCGGCGGCTTGAGAGCCAATCGGCGCGTCGCCTGTGAATGAACGGCTGCCCTTGTGAGAAGCGTTACCATGAGGCGTGCGCTTGCCTGTACAGCCTCCGATCCCGCCGATGCTTGCAAAGCGGCTTGACGAGCTTCCCCACGATGGCACATGGTTTTTTGAGCCCAAATGGGATGGATTCCGTGCGTTGATTTTTCGTGACGAAGACGAGATCCTGATTCAGAGCCGTGATGAGAAATCGCTCAATCGCTACTTTCCAGAGTTAATCGAGCCAATACTTCAGCAGCTACCCGAACGTTGTGTAGTGGATGGTGAAGTCGTGATCGCCAGCAATGGCGCACTGGATTTCGATGCCCTGCAGCTTCGTATTCATCCTGCCGCATCAAGGGTGAAGCTTTTGGCGAAGCAGACGCCTGCGTCCTTTGTGTGCTTCGATTTGCTTTGCGAGGGAGAACACGATCTCTGCCATGAGGCATTTGACCGGCGGCGCGCACGGCTGGAGAAGCTGCTCTTATCTGCCGCGCCGCCATTGCACCTGACACCGGCGACCCGCGATCGAGCAGTCGCATTCGATTGGTTTCGCCGTTTTGAAGGTGCCGGGCTCGACGGGGTGATGGTAAAGTCGCTGGACGGTAGCTATGAACCCGGTAAGCGCGTGATGTTCAAGGTGAAGCATGAGCGCGACTGCGACTGCGTTGTCGCCGGTTTTCGCTGGTACAAGGACGCGGAAGGCGAAGCCGTCGGCTCGCTTCTGCTTGGGCTCTTTGATGAATCCGGAACGCTGCAGCATGTGGGTGTCTGCGCCAGCTTTACGAAGGACAAGCGTCGAGAGCTTCTGCAATTCCTGACACCCTATCGCAAGAATGCGCTCGCACATCACCCTTGGGCATCGTGGGCGGACGACGAAGCCGCGGCGGGAAGTCGCATGCCTGGCGGGCAGAGTCGCTGGAGCCAGGGCAAGGACCTGTCATGGGAACCGCTGCGTCCAGAGCTTGTGGTGGAGGTCGCTTACGAACACATGCAAGGGAGACGCTTCCGCCACATGGCCCACTTCCGCAGATGGCGCACGGATAAGCAGCCCGACGACTGCACCTATGCCCAACTCGAGGTTATTGTGCCGCACGAGTTAGAGCAGATTTTCTCCAGCGGCCGCTAGCCTTGTTCATCCTTCACGTGTGGGATCGTCGTCGGGGTCGGGGGTTTCCTGTGGCGGCCGCAACTCCTCCGGAACGTGGCGCATGTTCACGCGAATGCGTGTCCAGGTTGAGGATCTTCCGCGCATTCTATCGACCAGGACATCATCCACCGCAAGACGCGCGGCTGATTCCGGATGTTTCTTCTTCCACCTCTCGAGACCGGCTAGAGCGGCTTCTTCGCTTGGCGAGTTCGCAATCACGAGAAGCGGCATTCTCGTTCGCGGCTTCCTGGAGGACTTCTTTGCCGAGGTGGCCTTCGCAGCAGACTTCGCGCGTGAGGGAGAGACGCGCGGCGATTCGCCTTCCGCCTTGCGGAAATGTGGCGGCCACGGCGCGTCGCCAAGGCCCGCAGACTCGTCCCGAGCCGCAAGATCCAGCAAGGGTTCGAGTGAACCTGCCGCTGCATCAATGTCTGTGTGTGGATCCCCGAGCTCTGCAAATCGCGCAGGCATGGTGAGTACAGTGAAATCCGCCGGGTCACAGTCGGAAACCTCATGCCAGTAAAGCGGCGCCGACACGCGCGCATCAGGGAGTGGACGCACGGAATAGGCGGAGGCTGTTGTTCGATCTTTTGCGTTCTGGTTGTAATCGAGAAAGACGCCGTGCCGCTCCTCCTTCCACCATTTCGAACTGGCGAGAGCGGGCAGGCGCCGTTCCACTTCGCGCGAGAGCGCCAATGCGGCGCGACGCACCTCACCAAAGCTCCAGCGCGGCTGGATTCGTGCGATGACGTGCATGCCGCGCGAGCCACTGGTCTTCGCCCAGCCGCGCAGTCCCGTCTCTTCAAGCAACGACTTCACCTCAAGCGAGACACGACGAACATCTTCCCAAGAAACACCCGGTCCGGGATCGAGGTCGATCCGCAACTCGTCCGGATGTTCAAGATCGCGGGAACGAACAGGGTGCGGATGCAGCTCGATGCATCCCAGGTTGACGATCCACGCGAGACCAGCGGCATCGTCGACTACGAGTTCTTCAGCAGTCCTGCCTGACGGAAAGGACAAGGTGACGGTTCGCAACCATGATGGACGCTCTGTAGGCGCGCGCTTCTGATAGAAGGCTTCGCCCTCGGCGCCATTCACGAAGCGTTTCAAAACGATGGGCCGATCTTGAATTCCGGTGAGAGCGCCCGGCGCCAGGGACAGGTAATACCGTACGATGTCGAGTTTCGAGAGCTTGATCTGCTTCGAGAAATACAGCTTGTCGGGATGGGTGACGCGAACCTCGCGCCCGTCGACCGACAGTATCTCCACTCCCTCTTCTTGTTTCACGCCACTAGGCTACACCCGTGGTCTGTCAGAAACTCGTATTTAGCCGCATGTTAACGCTACGTCCCGGCCCAATCGCATTCCCTGAAAACAGACCGCCAAAATCGATGACATTGAGACGGTTGGTCAGATTTTCTCCGTCCAGCTGGAAGCGTATGGTCAATTTCTCGCGCTTATAGACGTCCGCGCCAAGCGACGAGCTGACGTCAAGCAAAGGTCGAACGCGTCCGCGCGCAAAGTTGATCCGGCTCACTACCTGTGGACCGTATTCGGCTAACGCAGTCGCTTCACTCCCTTCGTATTCGAAGGGCAGCCCCGAACCATACTCCGCACCTGCCGCGACCCAGACGCGTGGAGCAAACTGATATTGAAAGCGGGTTCTGATGGTGTTGCGCTGGTCCTGCGAGTCCGGAAAGTGGCCGTTCGACTGAGAGATCGCAGCATTTGCATTGCTGCCCAGAAAGAGCCCGCCCGTGACCGGAAACCACACGTTGCCCACCATGTACGAATAACTCAGATAGCCGTTCACCTTCCCGAGCCGTACAACCGATAGCTTGCCCTCCGCCCCATAGATAACTGATTTATCGAATGCGATCGGATAGCTAACCCCGGTGTTCAAAAGTTGATCGTCGTCGGCGAAGTTTCTGGTGTCGCGGCGGTAGATATTCGCGTCGAGGCGCACGCTGTTCAACAGAGCTTCTGTGACGCCCCCCTCGTAATAGTTGCCTCGGGATGGCTGCACGGGCAGCCGGAGAAATTGACTGCTCAGGGCGTCGATCTGCACAGAACTGGAGATCAGAATATTTTCAAAGGATGGCGTCTGAAAGATGCGATCGAAGGAGACGTGAAGCACCATGTTGAGCGATGGTAGATATCGACCGATCGAGATGCGTGGACTGAAAGCATTCTGGTTGAGAAGGAGTTGATAGTGATCCCAGCGCAATCCGGCGCTGACTGTCCAATTACTCAATCGAATCAGATCTTCGACAAATGCCGACTGTTCCAAATCCGGACGCTGATTGGCAAAACTCAGAGTCTGCGGTGTGTCAGCATCGAAATAGGCGGGATTGGTGATGCTGTAATTGAAGTGCTCCTGCAGAAAGGATGCGTCCGACTCAAGGCCGAGCTTGAACTCCTGACGGCTGCGATGAAGGGACAGAGTTCCTTTGAAATAGCCCTCACGAAAATGATTGTGCTGAAATGCAAGGATGGGCGTCGATTTTTGGTTGGAATAGAGATCTCTGGCATCGTCGCGCACCATGCCGGCGACGGCGATCAGGCTGTCCGGTGAGACGATGTGCTGGTAGTGGGCCGAGCCTACCGTCTCAAAATTATCTCCGTTCTGTAGCTGCCCGGCCTCCTGTTGTAGAAGCTCGTTGGGAATGAGATAGCGCGAGAATGCATTACGCACGCCAAGGCTAAGGCGATCCCGGGCGCTCAGGTCACGCTCATATCGGGTGGAGAAGTCTGCAATGGTTCCGGTGTTGGTGAAATTTTCCGGTACGACCGGATTGAGATAGTGATCTGTCATGCTGCCGGAGGCAGTCGCGCTTGCGGTGTTTCTACCCCACACGTTTTGTAACTGACCATAGGCGGAGGCCGTATCGTAGCTGCCGCCCGATAAAACGAGCTGCCCGTGTCGGCCGGCATCGGTTTGTCGGTGCGTCTCGAGCTCGACTACGCCGCCCATTTTTCTACCGTACTCAGCGGGATAGCCGGCGGTGTAGATGCTGACTGCATCCAGATCGTCCGCCTCGATCTCCGGGCCGAAGCTAGGAGAGCGGTTGTCCGTCAGCGGAATGCCATCGATCACGAATTGAGTCTGGTATTCAGAGCCGCGGGGATGCAGAACGGCGTTGCCTTCGTGGAGCCAGCCCGGCTGGGAGTTGATCAGGTCCTGGACGGAGCGTCCGGGCAATGACGAGAGACGCTCCTGAATCTGCTTCGCACCGATCTGCATAGCCGAAGACGGGCTGGATGGATCTATCAGGGTGCTTGCTCCGGTCACGTTTACTTTTGTGACTACGGAAGCAACGCTGAGCTGAATGCTTTCATCGACCGGCAGTGCAGAGCGAACTTCAACCGAGGCGGAGAAGGGAGTAAAGCCAGCCTTACTTACAGCAATCCGATAGACACCATAAGGAACGCTGTGAACGGCAAGCGATCCGGACGGTGTGGTGATGAAAACCTGGTCATAACCATTGCCTGCGCAACTTAGCTCCACAGAAGCCTCAATATCGGTGTCTGACTGATCCGCTATTTTGAGACGCAATTCACCATAATTCACCTGTGCAAGGGCGGGCAGAGCTGTCAAGAGGAGCAATGTGAGCAGCTTCTTCACCTAGGATTTGCCCCGAATGGATGCGCCTATACGATGGGAAGTCAATAGCGCAAAGCCAGTCGCCGCGCGATCGCTTCTAGAGGCGTGCTACCCATTTGAATCTGCCTACCGCATCCGCAGCATTGCATCCTGCAATTGTCATTCCGGTACCTGGTTCCGGCAAGCACGAACCGCAAGCAGACATTGCACCTCTTTGTTCTTGCCGCGGGATATGCGCTTTTAAAGGTTGCTGCCGATGGAGCTGCATGTTCGGGTCCATCGAGTGATGGGGGCGCCGCGCTCTTATTCCTCAAAGCAAACTTATCTGAAACACGCGACGGGCTCGGCCGCATCCAACTGGTGGATGCTATGCCTGTGTCCTCTTCCATCCCGCTCCGCAGGTTCGGCAAGTCCGATGTAAAAGTGTCTGCCCTGGGTCTGGGCGGCCATCATCTGGGCGCGGCCAAAGACGAACAGACCGCGGTCGACATCGTGCACCAAGCGATCGATGGCGGAGTCACCTTCTTCGACAACTGCTGGGAATACAACAGAGGCAAGTCCGAGGACTGGCTGGGAAAAGGTCTGAGGGGACATCGCAAGGACGTCTTCCTCATGACCAAGGTCTGCACCCATGGGCGGAACGCCTCACTGGCAACGTTGATGCTGGAACAGAGCCTGCGCCGCCTGCAGACGGACTATCTCGATCTGTGGCAGGTCCACGGCGTTAGTTTCCAAAACGATCCGGATTTGTTCATCCGGCCTGGCGGTGCGGCAGAGGCTCTGCTCAAGGCCAAGCGTGATGGCAAGGTGAAATTTGTAGGCTTCACCGGACACAAGGACCCCGACGTCCATCTTGCGATGCTGAATACCGGATTCCCTTTCGATGCCGTACAGATGCCGCTGAATCCCTTTGACGCGAATTTCTTCAGCTTCGAGCAGAAGGTCCTACCGGTGCTGCGGGAGCGCGGCATTGCGCCGTTAGGAATGAAGCCGATTGGAGGCCACGGTGAGCCCGTGCAGAAGGGCATTTTCACGGCGCAGGAGCTGCTCCGCTATGCCATGTCGTTGCCGGTCACAACCACTATTACAGGCGTATCGGACGTCGATATCCTCAAACAGAATCTCGAAGTCGCCCAGGGCTTCAGTCCGCTGCAGGAGAGTGAGATGGATGCTCTTCGGAAACGTGCAAAACCGTATGCGGGCGACGGTCATTTCGAGCTATACAAAACATCGCTCAAATTCGATAACCCAGAGGCGCGGATACCCCATGACTTTCCACTGGATATGCAACAGGTGGAGGTTAGGCAGATGATCGACGAAGCGCAAAACACCGGCCGTCCGTACCCGCAGGTCAAGGATTCGCCCGGCGTGTAGCAGTGAGAGAGATATCGTGATGATGGCTTCCGATGACAACGGTGCTGAAACTGCCGGCAAGCTGGCAGAATTGACGCGGAGACGGTTCCTTCAGGGGGCGGCGGTGACTGGTGCGTCGGCTGTGCTGCCTGGTGCGGCATCGACCGTCGCGGCTTCCTCTGCGGAGAAAGACACACAGGCAGCAACTTCGGGCTCGGACTCTCCTTCCCATCTTCCGAATCCGATCGTTCCCAATCCGCAGGCGAGCTACGGCGGAGTGACGCCCAGCTTCCAGGTTCCCAAACGCCCCATGGGAAAGACTGGGCTGGAGGTCTCGATCATTGGTCTGGGCGGCTATCACATTGGCACAGTTGCCGGCCAGCAAGAGGTCAACGACATGGTCGCCAAGGCGCTGGATCACGGAATCAATTTTTTTGATAACGCCTGGGAGTACCACGGGGGCCTGAGCGAAGAGCGTGTGGGCAGCGCGCTGAAGGGCAAGCGGGACCAGGCAATTGTCATGACCAAGGTCTGTACCCACGGCCGCAAGAAGGATCTCGCCATGCGAATGCTCGAGGAGTCATTGACGCGACTCCAAACCGACCATCTCGATGTATGGCAAGTTCACGAGGTGATCTATTACAACGATCCGGAGCGGGCGTACGAGCAAGATGGGGTTCTCGAAGCATTAACTGCGGCGAAACAGCAGGGAAAGGTCCGCTTCATCGGCTTCACCGGTCACAAAAATCCATCGATCCATCTGGATATGCTCAACCGTGGCTTCCCCTTCGATACCGTGCAGATGCCCATCAATCCGTTCGATCCAGCCTTCCGCTCCTTTGAGCGCAACGTGCTGCCTGTAGCCGTACAGAAGGGGATGGCGGTTTTCTCCATGAAGAGCATGAGCGGTTCCGGGGAGCCCATTGTCCACGGAGCGCTTACTCCTACCGAAGCGCTTTCGTATGCGATGAGTGTTCCCGGCGTCTCTACCACGATTTCAGGCATGGATTCGATGGCCGTGCTCAACCAGAATCTCGAGATCCTGCGCAACTTCAAGCCTCTCGATGAAAAGCAGATGAGCGACCTACGCGAGCATGGCCGTCAATTCAATGATGGCCGCTATGAGCTGTTCAAGAGCACGCTGAAATACGATGGCGACGTCGGCCGCGAGCAACATCAGTTCCCCACCCCCGCCGAGCTGCCAGCCTGATTCGGTTCACGTGGTGTGATCAGGACCGGCCAGGAATCGACGGCCCCGGGCGTCCCACTGGCACTCCTGAGACAGAAACGTTAGCACCGCATCGCCACTGGCCATTATGATGGGCGCGATAGTAGCGCAGGTTTCCGGCGCGCCCAATCTTCGATGTCCATATGGCGGCATGACTTGAATGGCTAACACCAGAATCGTAGAAGGTTCCACTTCAGATTTTTCTGCTCCGGATACCAAGCGCAGCTACCACCGGTTTCTTTTGCTGGTGGCGGGTCTCGGAGGCCTGCTTTACGGGGTGGACGTCGGCATCATCGGCGGAGCCTTGCCGTATCTGGAGGCCACCTCGGGACTCACAGCCGGGCAGCTTTCCATTATTGTTGCCGCGGTCCTGCTTGGTAGCGTCATCTCGACGCTGTTTGCCGGACTGCTGGCCGACTGGATCGGGCGCAGGCCATTGATGACGCTCAGTGGGTTTGCGTTTGTGGTCAGTATTCCGGTCATCGCGCTCTCGCACGGCTATGGACCGCTCTTCTTCGGCCGCTTGTTGCAGGGCATCAGCGCCGGCCTTATCGGGGTTGTCGTGCCGCTTTATCTGGCGGAGTGCCTGGGGGCAGCCAATCGCGGCAAGGGCACGGGAGTCTTTCAGTGGTTGCTGACGCTGGGCATTGTTCTGGCTGCCCTCATCGGAATCTACTATAGCTATCGCGTTGAGGCGGTCGCCAGAGCTGCGAATGCACTCACGGTATTCACGTTCAAGGACCAGGCATGGCGGCGCATCTTCTGGGTCTCGCTGCCTCCCGGCCTCTTGTTTGTCCTCGGCAGCCTGTTTGTGGCCGAATCTCCGCGGTGGCTCTTTGTGCGAGGCAAAAAAGAGCAGGCCTATGCAGCGTTGCTGCGCTCGCGCACGCTGGCTCAGGCAGACGTCGAGCTGCAAGAGATGGAAGAGACGGCACTCGCCAAGAGGTCGTCCACGTCAGGGAAACAGATCAAAGACTCGCTGTTGCGGCGAAAGTACGTCATTCCCTTCCTGCTGGCCTGCGTCATCCTCTTCTGCAACACAGCGACGGGCATCAACTCGATCGTCGCCTATAACACCGACATCCTGCTGCAGAGCGGCTTATCTGATTTGCATGCACACTGGGGCTACGTCCTATTCACCTTCGTCAACTTTTTGATGACGATCGGCGGCATGGCGCTGGTGGATCGCAAAGGCCGCAAGTTCCTGTTCATTCTTGGAACCGCGGGCATTACCACTTCGATGATAGGCGTGGGATTGTTGTTTCTGGCGACCGAGAGAGCGAATCTGGATTGCAAAAATATTGTGCAATCGATGGTGGGGCCAAATCAAACGCTCGCTCTGCCCTTCGATGCTGCGGAGGCGAAGAGACTGCTTGCCGCGAAAGGTTATAACGGCGGCGAGATAAACAGCGATCGGGCATCACTGGCAATCATTTACTCCTACGGCGACTTCACAGCCGCAACCAACGTCGTTCGCTCCGACGACCAGGGCGCCGCGCCGATTCAAATTACTCGCGACAACTGTGTGCCCAGAAATAAGGTAGAGGCACTTTTCAAAAATCCCTTTGGCAACCTCGATGCGGCCCGGACGGCCCCACTGAAGATCGAGCGGGCATTGATTGGACGTGTGCCCGGCGCGGGACACGGCTGGCTGATTGCTGCCGGCCTCTACCTTTTCGTGGCGTTCTATGCAGTCGGTCCCGGCGTGTGTGTCTGGCTCGCTCTCTCTGAACTCATGCCCACCCGCATACGCTCCAACGGTATGAGCATCGCTCTGGTCATCAACCAATTGGTTTCAACCACGCTGGCTGGAATCTTCCTTCCAGTAGTCAGTAAGTATGGCTATTCCGCGATGTTCTTTCTCTTTGCTGGCTTCACCATCATCTACCTGGTGACCGTGACGTTCTTCCTTCCCGAGACAAAGGGAAAGACTTTGGAGGAAATCGAGCGGTACTTTGAAGAGCCTACGACTGCATGAGACACAGTCTCAGATGAACGTCACACTTTTTCCTGCAGTGGCTCAGCTTGCATTATTGGATCAGCGCAAGATCTCGCCCCTCGAATTGGCGGACGAACATATTCGCCAGATCGAGCGCCTCAACCCGGCACTGAATGCCATCATCGATTTCGATGCCGATCGAGTCCGCGGCCAGGCACGCCAGGCCGCTTCCGGCGCTCTGGCTGGACTTCCGGTCACTATCAAATCGTCCATCGCAGTCCAGGGGCATCGGTGTGAGATAGGCAGCGTATTAAATCGAGGCAAGGTCGCGGAGGCCGATGCAGAAGCCGTGGCTCGACTGCGCAGCCATGGCGCCAACTTTCTTGGAAGCACCAACTGCCCCGAGTTTCTGATGGCGTATGAAACCGACAACCTGCTCTATGGAAAAACCAGCAATCCCTGGGACCTGAGTCGCTCTGCAGGCGGATCGAGCGGCGGCGAGGCGGCCGCGATTGCCGCGGGCCTATCTGCCGGCGGACTGGGCAGCGACAGCGGCGGATCCGTGCGCGAGCCAGCACATTTCTGCGGCATTTGCTCGCTGAAGCCGACTCCCGGACGTGTGCCCGGACGCGGCCACCATCCTCCCTGCATCGGACCCTTCTCCATACTCGGCGCGATTGGGCCGATGGGCCGCACCGTCGCCGACGTAAGTCTTCTATTCCAGTTGCTATCAGCGCAGGATCCTCTTGATCCCGTAAGTCCGCCCGTCGACCTGCGCCCTGTGTCAATTGAAGATGCGAAGGCCATTCCCATCGGCTGGTTTGAAGACGATGGGCTAACTCCCGTAACTGCGGAGACGCGCAACGCCGTCCGGGATGCGGTGCGGGCGCTGGAACGGCAGGGCTTCAACGTGCGGCCATTCCGTCCTGCATGGCTGGAGGCCGCGCGCGAGTTATGGTGGAAGTTTTTCGTGCAGTGCGGTGAGATGTTCTATGCTCCAACTATTCGTGGACGCGAAGAAGAGTTAAGCCCGATCTTCAAGAAGTTCCTGGAAATTGCACGGGCCGAACCGCCGCTGACAACGGAATCTCTCCTGCAGGCGTGGGCGGATTGCGATAGGGTTCGCGGCAGGCTGTTGACGGAGATGCGTGAGGTCCCGATTCTGTTGACACCTGTTTGCGCCGTGCCTGCCTTTCGCCACGGTGAGCGTGAGTGGACCATCGATGGCGTCACTATTGGCTATCTCGATGCAATGCGCTATACGCAGTGGTTCAACCTGCTAGCCTCGCCGGCCGCAGTCGTTCCTGTCGGTACCTCCGCCGAGGGCCTGCCTATCGGTGTGCAGGTGGCAGGCTGCCCCTTTGAAGATGAGAGCGTGCTGGCTGTGGCTGCCGCGGTCGAACGTGAATTTGGCTATCGGCCTCCGCTGCTCGCTGGGTAATTGTCGCCCCTGAAGGCGAGCCGAAGCTCGATCGGTACCGGGTAAAGTCAGGTCCGGCCATCGCTCATTTGCGCTTTTGCAGGAACCGATTCCACGAGTCCAAAATCGAGGTTATCGATACCATCGCAGGTCGGGTAAAGTCTTAACAGTCCCTGAAGGCTGAATGGCAGGAAGTCCGCAACACGGGTCGGCGTGAGCTAGTCATCGATGAACAATAAGGAGTCGGACTCGCGCGGTTGATCGGCGAAGCCACCAACTTGATGCGAAAACGAACGTCGGATACCACAGAGCCCAGAGTCACGCTGAAGACCCTTGCCGAGCATTTGCACCTGACTGCCGGCACGATTTCGGCGGCCTTGAACGATTCGGCGGCAGCCCGTGCGATTCCTGAGCACACCAAGCGGCGGATTGTGGAAGCAGCGCGGGAGCTCAACTACAAGCCTAACTATTTCGCCCGCTCCTTGCGCCTGCAGCGCACGTATACCATCGGCGTGATCACACAGCAGATCGGAGACCCGTACGGATCCGCCATCATCAGCGGCATCGAAGAATACCTGCGGAACTCAGAATACTTCTTCCTGACCGTGATCCATCGGCACGATCAGCGTGTTTTGCAGAACTACTCGCAGATGCTGCTGGCGCGCGGTGTCGAGGGATTCATCACGGTCGATACGTCGATCAAAGAGCAGCCCGCGCTCCCGACAGTGGCCGTCGCCGGACACCGGCATGTGCCCGGCGTCACCAACATCACTATTGATCACAAGGTCGCTGCACGTCTGGCGCTCACTCACCTGTTGGAAAACGGACATCGAGAGATCGCATTTCTAAAGGGACAAAAAGATAGCTCGGACTCCAGGACGCGCTGGACGGCGATCTGCGATGTCGCGAAAGAGCTCGGAGTGCGCGTGCGGTCAGAACTGACGGTCCAGATCGAGACCGATCTCGCCACCCCGGAGCTTGGCTATCCCGCGGCAAAGCTCTTGCTTGCCCGCAAGCAACATTTCACTGCACTCTTCGCCTACAACGATATCTCTGCGATTGGTGCCATCCAGGCATTCCAGGAGGCCGGTTTGCGGGTGCCGGAAGATGTCTCGGTTGTCGGATTCGACGACATACCATTGGCAGTCATTTTCAAACCAGAGCTGACGACTATCTGTCAGCCGCTGCTGCGCATGGGCCAGATTGCCGCCAGGACCATCATCGATCAGATTGAGAAAACGGCGGAGTATATGCCGGAAATCATGATTGAGCCGGAACTCATTCGGCGCGCCTCATCAGGACGTGTGAAGAAAAGCGTCGCGACGAAATGACGGCAGACCGCTCATTGTGACGCAGCAAGCAGCGACCTCGCATTCCCGCGATAGATGCGCTCAAGGACCGCATCCGGCAGGCCCAGACCGTAAATCTGCCATCGCCCCTGCCGGGAGGCATGCGAGGGATAGTCGAAGTATTCATCGTCGGTTTCAAAGAACCGATAGTGCGCGCGATACATCGATTCCTCCGGCAACAAATCCGCGCCGAAGAGGATGCGATCTGCAAAGCGAAGAAAGAAGCGCCGAGCGGTAAACGGCTGACGGCCCAGCTCAGCCACGCGTGCCGACATGTCGAGCTGGACGTTCGGGTGTGAGTCAAGCATTGCGGCGACCGCCGCAAGCTCCTCCGGTTGCTCGCCCATATGGGCTGCGACGAAGCGGGTCTCCGGATGCCGCGCAAAAACGCGGTTTCGCTGCACGAGTAGTTCTTCCCTGCTGAACGCAGAGCCATAGAAGCTCCAGTCCGGATGCGCCGACAATTCTTCGAAACGTTCGTTGTGTTCATCCGTCGGCAGGAAGAATGCCACAGGATCCGCGGTGTGAAACATGATGAAGACACCTAGCTCCGCCGCACGCGCGAAGAGTGGATCCAGTCGCGCCTCATCGATGCGCAACAGGGAGCCATCGCGATCATGCAGCCGCAGCCCCAGGTCTTTCCAGATCTTCATGCCGATGGCGCCAGCAGCCACGCATTGCTCCAGCCGGCGCACCGATCGATCGAAGAATCCGTCTTCACTCAGGTCGCGCCAGTCCATCCACGCGATGGTCGAGAAGCGTCCAGGAGACGCTGCGCGCAGTCGCGCAAGGCTGTCTATCCCGTCGGTGCCCGGCCTCATGGTGATGTTCACCAGGTGCTCGATGCCGCAGGCATCCATGGTGCGCAGCACCTCCGCGGGCTCCAGCCCATCGACGTGGTTATGGAAATCGATCGCGGGAAACTTCGGCCGCTCGAGCGAATGTTCTGCCACGCGAAGCATCGATTGCGGCGTGAAGTCGCTCAGATTCAACGTGACCTTGCTCTCGGCGGTCATCATGGAGACGAACGGATCGCGCGTATCAGCGGACATATTGCCTCCCATCGTTTACCGTCACGGCCCAGTCGAACGCAATGGAGCTCATCAGCTGTGCTCCGCAACCGAGGCTTCATGAGAGCTGAGGAACGCCGCTAGAGTCTCTCGATCCGGCTGGGCAGCGGTTCCGCCGATGGCCGTCGCAGAGAGGGCACCGGTCGCATTCGCCAGCAGCAGACAATCCCGCAGCGGCCGCTTGGTGAGCATACCGTGCACGAAACCCGCGGCGAAGGAATCACCCGCACCGGTTGTATCCACCGCGTTCACGCTGAATGCCTCAAGGTGAATTCTCTCGGCGCCGCGCATGGCGGTCGCTCCTTCCCTGCCCTGCTTCACCACGGCACAGGCGGTGCGCTCGCTAAGCATCGAGAGGGCTTCGGGTGTGTTCGACATGCCGGTCAGAGCCTGCGCCTCCTGTTCGTTCACGAACACAATATCGGCTGAGCGCATGACCTCCCATATCTCCGGCGACCAGTCCTGCGACGGATCGGAGTTGGGATCGAAAGAGACCGTAAGTCCGGCGGTTCTGGCCTCACGGATCAGCCGTGGAAAATCCGGACGCAGGCGCTCCTGCAGGAAGTACGAAGTCAGATGCAAATGCCGGAATCCGTCGAACAGGTTGGCAGGCAGGTCGCCGTATCCGAGGTCCGCGATGGCGCCGAGGTGAGTGACAAGCGCCCGGTCACTGTGGGTGCTCAACACGATGGTAGCGCCTGTCGGTCGCGACGATAGAAGGAGGTGGCCCGTCGAAATGCCGGCATTCCGCAGCTCATCGCGGCAAAAGCGGCCAAAATCATCGTCGCCCGTCTTGCCAACGAAGCCGACCGGATGACCGAGACGTGCAATGCCGTTCGCGAAGATCGCCGAGGCGCTGCCCAGCACCATCCGCATCTCCCGAGCGAGCACTTCGCTCCCGAGGACTGGCGGCGAAGCCATTCCGGAGAGCACGATATCCACGTTCAGTTCGCCGACCACCAGCACGGCGGGAAGCACGCGTTCAGGCTTTTTCATATCAATTATGGCCAACCGTTCGGCTACCGATTGACCGGTCGTTTACTTTCTTTTTGTTTCGATTTATTGCCATGAGTGTAATACAATCCTCGACTGTTGGTTGTGGGGTGGTTGGTGACGGAGAGATGTGTGGATGCGCTGAGTGCTTTGTTGGGAACGCCGGGCCTGCGGGGAGCTGAATATACGGCTGGGGAGATTGGCCAGCAGCCGCTGACCTGGCCGGGGACGCTGGCGCTGTGCCGGCAGCAGCAGGAGAGGCTTCGACGCTTCCTGGCGAACGCACCGGGGCCGGTGCTGCTGGTGGGCGCGGGGACGTCCGATTTTGTCGGCAAGTCGCTGGAGCGGCTGCTGGAGCAGCGCTGGCGGCGCCGGGCGCGCGCGGTGGCCAGCACGGAGCTGCTGACCGGCATGGACGAGTGGGTCCGTCCAGACGAATCGGCTCTGTGTATCTCGTTTTCGCGGTCAGGGGACAGCTCGGAGGGCGTGGCGGTCATGGAGGAGATGATGCACCGCTTCGGCCGAGTCGCGCACCTGGTGATCACCTGCAACGCCGAAGGCGCGATGGCGAAGCTGGCGCACGGGCGCCCGGGAGCATACGCGCTGGTGCTCGATCCGGCGACCAACGATCGCGGTCTGGCGATGACCAGCTCGTTCTCCAACATGGTGGTGACGGGGCAGGCGCTCGCGTACCTGGACGATCTGGAGGAATACGAGACCAACCTGCAGCAGCTTACGGCGAGCGGGCAGTCGCTGCTGCCGCGCGCAGCCGATGCTGCGGCCAAGCTGGCGAAAAGCGGCTTTACGCGTGTGTGCTTTTTAGGCTCGGGTGCGCTGATGGCTACGGCCGCGGAGTCCGCGCTGAAGGTGCAGGAGCTGACGGCGGGACGCATCTTCACCATGTCGCAATCCTTCCTGGGGCTGCGGCACGGGCCACTGTCGTTCATCGACCGGCAGACACTGGTCGTCGCCTATCTCGCGTCGGATGAGACGACGAGGTTGTATGAAGCCGATCTGCTCGAGGAGCTCCGCGACAAGAAGCTGGGGGCAACGATTGCGGCTACAGGATTTGGTCTGACACGCGACGTTTTGGGGGCGGCGGACGTGGCGCTCGAGCTCGGCAGCGGCCAACGCAATGCGGTGCCGCCGGACGCGCTACGTCCACCGCTGGACGTGATCTTTGGCCAGTTGCTGGGGCTGTTCTGCTCGCTCGAAGCGGGTCTGAAGCCGGATACGCCGAGCCCGTCAGGCGCCATCTCGCGGGTGGTCTCGCACGTAAGAATCCATCCCCCGGTGGAAGGGCCCACGGCTGAGCGGCCTGTGCACACTGCTCCGGAGATCCAGTGATCCCAGCGAAGCGCCGTTTGCCCCGCTGCCTGGTTGCTGCTTGCTTGTCCGCCATGCTTGCCACTGCCCTGACCGTGAATGGCCGGAGCGAACAGCATGGTTCGCACCAGGCGACCGCCGTGAGTGCCGGAGAGGCTGTTGCCTCGATCGCGAACTCGACGGAGGGGCGCATCGGCAACCGCAGAATCGAGGCGCGCTGGCCGCTGCAGGACGGCAGGCCGGCTGCTCTGGAGGTACGCGATCTGCGCGATGGACAGGTGCTGCGGTTGAGCGGTCCATTCCGAATCGCACTGGCCGATGGACATGTGCTGGAGCCGGCGGCGATGACGCTGCTGGGGCCGGCGCGTGTGGAGCAGCTTGCGCCGGAACCGTCAGCGACGGTGGCGGCGGAGCAGCTTCCCGGCGTGGCTGTCCACTTCCGGATGGGTGATCCGGCTGCCCGATTCGAAGTGGACTGGGCAGTGGTAATGCGACGCGACGCGCACTACATCCGGCAGGTGCTGACCCTCACGGCCGGCAACGCAGACGTGGCTATCATGCGCATCTCGCTGATCGATGCGACCGCGCCCCAGATACCCGCACAGGTGCGTCCAGAGATGCGGCTGACAGGAACCGTAAAGGGATCGCCGCTGACGGTGGGCGACTTCTTCCTCGGCTTCGAGCATCCGCTCTCCACCAGCAGCGTGGTCGATGAGCGTGGCGTGGCCGAGATGGAGCGGGTGCTGCCGCTGCGCGCGGGGCAAACGGTGCGCTACTCCTCCGTGGTGGGGGTGGCGGAGCCGGGCCAGATGCGACGCGACTTTCTGGCATACATCGAGCGCGAACGTGCGCATCCCTACCGCACCTTTCTGCACTACAACAGTTGGTACGACATCGGCTACGAAAACCCCTACACAAAGGACCAGGCTGTGGACCGCATCCACACATTCGGCCGCGAGCTGCATGAGAAGCGCGGCGTGACGCTGGACTCGTTCATGTTCGACGACGGTTGGGATGACCTGCACGGCATGTGGGCCATCCGCAAAGACTTCAAGAATGGGTTTCTTCCGCTGAAGCAAGCAGCCGCGAAGTATGGCACGGCGCCCGGAGTGTGGCTCTCTCCGTGGGGCGGCTATGCACAGGCGAAGCAGGAGCGCATTGCGGAGGGCGAGCGCGAGGGATACGAGATCGAGAACGGCGGCTTCGCTCTCTCCGGGCCGAAGTACTATGCGCGCTTCCATGAAGTCTGCATGGAGATGGTGGAGAAGTACGGGGTCAACCAGTTCAAGTTCGACGGCACGGGCAACGTGGACACGGTGGTGAAAGGCAGCGCCTTCGACAGCGATTTCGATGCCGCTATACACCTGATCGGCGATCTGCGGCAGGTGAAGCCGGACCTCTACATCAACCTGACGACGGGTAC
>JAUTWX010000296.1 GCA_030838385.1 Acidobacteriaceae bacterium | reverse complement strand
ATTCGATCCCCATGATTGGATGGATTTCTACTACGTTTGTAGCGCGACCAATCTGGCCATGTGGGAAATCGAAAAACCTGATCCCAGTGATGACCACCGGCTCGGATACCTCCTGTGCCATCAATCCCTCCATATTGCACGCAATGCTCTTGCGGACATCCTCAAGATTTCTCTGAAAAAGGCTCTTACTCGGGCCGTCTCCATTGCGGCCGGAGACGCAATCGGGATTGGGAGCTTCAGCAATGAGACTGGTTCCCGTCGGGCGCGATCCAGTTCCAGCGGGAGTGAATTGCGCATCCGCCGAATCGGTGATGACTAAGTGAAAGTCGTTGTCATCGTTTTCGAGTTTGATAAAGCGAATGAATCCGGTGACTTGTGCGAGTGACATCTCCTCAGGCAGGCGCGTATTCCCCGCGCTGCCCGCGCCCCTTGGCCTCCCCCCATCGTTCAGACTGACAACGGTGGTCGCCGTGACATCCGAAGGGTCAACGGATGCAGCCGAATCATCAGAAGCAACTTTAACCAACCACCTTTCGACACCGCCACAGCCGCGCGCATGCGCGTTATTTGCCAGAACAAGAATGATGGGCGCGAACAGAACAGCGGTGGTCCACCAACGAATGCGGCGTTCTGGGCTCTGCCAGTTACTGCTGGACATTTTGCTGTTTCCCTCCAATGAACTTCCGCCAACAGGAGTCACCGTGCTATCGACCCACGACCGCTGTAGCGTCTCTGTGCTTTGCCCTGGCGATGCTCCCGCTGTCTTTCTAGCAGCCTGTCGGACTGAGTCCACCAACTGAACCTTGAGGTCGGAGCGGCGTCCCCACCTCGATTGGGTGGTGGACGGTTCGAGCGGCTCCGCCGCCTCACAATGACTCAAAAATGCGCGTATGAGTCATGGAGGCGTCACGCATCTATGAAATTCGACGGGAGAGGCCTTTGCCCCGTCACGCCGAGGGGCAAAGGGCGAACATCCGTTTCAGGTTCCACGCCATGGTCACAAGACTCCACTCGCCGCGGACGCGGTCCAGCCCGCGCAGCAGAAACTGCCGGAATCCCAGTACCGATTTGATGATGCCGAATACCGGTTCAGGCACCTGCTTGCGCAACGCGTAGAGCTGCTTGCCTTCCGGCGTCTTCAGCCGGTGCGCCATGGCCTGAACCGGGGTGGGGTCCTGCGGTGCGGCAGGTGCCGCGGCGAAACGCTCCGTCAATGACGGGTGATGCGCGTCCCGCCCCGTCGCGATCAGCGGTGCAATGTCGGCTGTCTCGCACGCCGTGACGTTGCTGGCACTGAAATACCCGTTGTCGGCCAGCAGCGTCTCGGGCTTGCCAAGTTCCTCAGGCAGAGCCTTCAACTTCTCCACCATCGGCTCGATCTGCTGCTTGTCGTTCGCCGCCTGCACCACATCGATGGCCACCACCAGCAGGCTGTCCGCCGCCACTGCCGCCTGTGCATTGTAGCATTGTTCGAAACCACCGCCCGCCACTGGCATGATGCGTGACGCTTCGTCGGTCAGATTGATCTGATCGGTCGGCAGTGGCGCCTCCACCGGCGGCTGCAGCGGTCTGCCGCTGGGTTTGCGGCCAGTCGCTTCGGCCTTCGCCTGCCTTGCCGCCAACTTTGCCTCATACTCGGCCCGCTCGCGCTCAAACCGTTCCTTGGCGCGGGCTTCGATCTTGGCGCGCGCTTCGGCCAACTTCGCCAGCCGTGCCTCGCGTCGCGCCAATTCCTCTGGGATCGACATTCCGTCAGGTACATCCGCTTGGTCGGCCGCCTCGGCCTTCGCCAGCAGATCGGCCACCTCGGCCTTCAACTGCGTCTCGATCTTGCCCGCGTGCTCATACGAAAGGGCGCTGTGCCGGCTGGCGTTGGCGTGGATCTTGGTGCCGTCCAGTGCCACCGTGCCCAGCTTCAGCACACCCATCTCGCGGGCCAGCTTCAGCACTTCGACGAACAGTCCCTCGATCTGCTTCAGGAATCGCCGGCGGAAGCTGGCGATCGTATCGTGGTCAGGGTGCTCGTTGCCGGCAATGAAGCGGAACGCCACCGAGTCATACGTCGCCCGCTCCAGTTTGCGGCTGGAGTACACCCCGGTGGCGTAGCCATACACCAGGATGCTCAGCAGAACGCTCGGGTGATACGAGGCCGAACCGGAGCCGCGATAGCTCCCGCTCATCCCCCGCAGGTCCAGGCCTTCCACCACTTCCACGATGAAACGGGCCAGGTGCTGTTCCGGCAGCCACTCATCGACCGAGGGCGGCATCAGAAACCCAGTCTCCCGGTCGGTCGGGCGAAAATTGCTCATCCACGGCATCCAGACTGGCGGCGAATCGACGTTGCGATTCTAGTACGGATGTCGGCGTAGTGTTAAGTCCGACAGGCTGCTAGGTTGGGCCGGCACCATGATCTTTCCGCAGGGGGAAAGATGGACCAGGCCACCGCATCGTTGCCACGCCAGGCGTTGGAGTACGACGGCAGGATCGGCGAGATCTACGGAATTTTCGTGGTCAACCTGCTGCTGACCATCGTCACCATTGGCATCTATCGTTTCTGGGCAATAACCCGCTGGCGGGACTATTTCTGGTCGCATATGTCGTTCCAGGAGGAACGCTTCGAGTACACCGGGCGCGGCATCGAACTGCTCCTTGGGTTCCTGATGGCGTTCGGCATCCTGTTCGGGTTAAGTATCGCGGCCGGGCTCCTCTCGTATGTTCTGGGGCGGGTCCATCCGGTACTCGGTTTCCTGCCGATGCTGGCGCTCTATCTGACCATCTTCATCCTTGGCGCCGCCGCGCGCTTTTCAGCGCAGCGCTATCGTCTCAGCCGCACCCTGTGGTGCGGCATACGGGGCGGCATGCAGGGTTCGGCGCTCGCCTATGGCGTGCGCAGCTTCCTCTATACCCTTTTGTTGCCGTTCACGCTGTTCCAGTTGTTGCCCTGGACGCAGATCCGCCTCGCG
>JAUTWX010000268.1 GCA_030838385.1 Acidobacteriaceae bacterium | reverse complement strand
CCCATAGCCCCACCGCATCCGCCGCGCCAGCCACTTCCTTCAAACGGCCCTATCAAAACTGCCCCGAGAGAAATCTCGCGCAGATCTTCCCGTCAGTGCTGGGGCAGCCCTGATAGGGTCCTATCGTCTCCCGGTAGTCACTAAAGAGAACGCACAAATTGCCGTCCTCATAGCTCGCACACGCAAGGAGCCCGTCGCCCGAGCTCCTCGGCGAGGCGAGATTCAGTTACAGCCCGTCGCCGGCTGCCGGAAGCCCAGGAACGGGTTGAGGTCACCCATGAGCGTGTAGCGGCCGATGTTGGTAGAAGGGCTTTGCGTCGGCTCGGAAACTGTGTTCGGAGCAGTGCGCACGAACCAGGGGAGGAACACCTCGTCCTCAGGGTGGTAGTACCCGTCGGCGCTCTGTGTGCCATTCGGATTCGGGCCCTGCTCAAACGTGTTCGTACCCATGGCGAAGCCGATCGCGACAACCGGGTCGCCAGTCTCGAGGACCCCGCTGCACCCATACTGCGGGGCCGTCGGCGTCAGCCACGGCTCCACCGCGTTGTTCACGAACGGATCGTCTGCCCATTCGGCGATTTCGTGGCTGAGCGCATGGATGTCCTGCAGCGCCCAGTCGGTCCCGCCGTTCGGCCGCGCATAGATGCCCGGCTGGACCCACGAAGCCCAGGCGAACGTCTGCACCTTGGCGTTGCCGTTGCTGTTGGTGCTGCCACCGCCGGCGGCTTGCGTTCCGTGGTAACCGAGCACACAGCAGTTCAAGACGCTCTTGCCTGAGTACAACAGGACGCTGTCGGTCAGGTAGATCGCCAGGTGCGTGGGGTCGGCCTTCGTCTCAAGGTTCTTGATCTGTGCGGACCACCAGCCGATGTCGACGTCCCCGAAGACGACGCCCCTGCCGCTCTGCAGCAGCGTGCCCTGATTGCTGGGCACGTTGATCGTGACCGGTGGCAGGACGTTGGGGCTCAGTTTCACGTGGTAGCTGCTGCTCCCCGTCTTGTTGAACTGCGCCCGCATCGTCGCGTCCTCGAGCTGGAGCAGGTTGCCGGCGTCGGCCTGAGATAGCAAACCGCCAAGGCCCTCAGGCAGATTGGGCGCGCCCGAAGTAGCAAACGGCGTCGTGCCATAGTCGTTGAGCTGGAATTGCGGCGACGCGAGCGTCGCGTTAAGGACGTTGCTGCCGCTGAACGTGCGCCCGCCGACGTTCACAATGATGGGCGTGATGTCGGCCTGGATGGTCACCGTGCAGGCCGAGCCGGAGCAGTTGTTCGGGTCCGCTCCAACCATGTTATAGCCGTACGTGACCCCATTGTGGGGGTCCAATGTCGATCCCCACCAGTGCGGGACCGTGCGCGTTGTCGGCAGCACACTGGCTCCGCCGATCGTCGTCGTCAGCGCCTGCAGCTGCGAGTCGGAGATCACCTGCTGCGCACTGGCGGAAGCCGCCCCGGTGGCTACGCCCACGATCACCGCAGCGGCGCCGAGAAGCAAGCCGAGCTTGTGATGTCTCACAGGGCCTCTCGTCACTTCTGCCATCGCCTCGTCGCAGGTGGGCTCAAAACTGTTTGTGCCGGGGACTCTGGGACGGGCGTTAGCCCCAGCCCAACCGCTACTGAAGATTGAAAAACTCATTTGCATTTTTCCTTTCGGCCGAATCGTTGTCACCTATCAGAGCCCGTTGTGACGAGGGGGAGAATCATGCTCGCCGAGAGTATGAACTTCAGCATCGATTGTCAAATGGCCCACATTTTTTGTCAGCAGAACCCCAATACGCGTACGCGGACACCCGTGCACCGCGAGGTTGGTCAGTCTGACAAGTTCGGCATAGCGGAAGTGATCCGCGGTTCGACTTAGCGTTGGCGTTGCTCCCGGATCACGGACCATACGGCGGAGGAAGCTAAGTTATCACCGCGGTAAATGCGTTTGCCTGCAGGGCAGGTTGGGCCGGTTACAAAGCAAGTCGATGAAAATTTGTAGCTGACATCTGGGCAAAAGCTTGCCTGTTGAAACAGAGACACAAGTGCACGAGCGGGGCGACTCGGTATCTACTTCCGCTTCCAGCGCACTCCGTCTTTGCTGTCTTCGAGCAGGATGCCTTTTGCGGCTAAGTCATTGCGGATTGCGTCGGCACGGGCGAAGTTGCGAGACTTCTTTGCATCGGAGCGCTGCGCGACCAGGCTCTCGATATCCGCGTCGCTCAGCTCCAGGCTGGCCTGCAGCTCTGTTGCTGCTTCGGTGAGCTTGCCTTCCTGTTCTGCCCATGCCAACGCTCCGCGTGCGATGGCGGTGTCACGGTCTTCGAGGACATTGAAGACCTGATCGAAACGCGTGAGCGCATTGAGGATGGGCTGGACATTGCCCTGTAGCAGTTGGCCGTGGTCGGCGGCGGTGTTGGCGTGCCGGACCAGATCGAAGATGGCGGCGCGAGCCTCGGCGGTGTTGAGGTCGTTCGATAAGGCTGCGGTGAATGCGTGGGCCGCTTGATTTGACTGCGTGAGAAGGTCGGCGTTTTCACCCGCGGGCCATGGGCCATGCTGGACGCGCTGACGGAAGGTGCGTAGGCGTTCTACGGCAGAGGCGGATTCGGCGAGCCCATCGAAGGTGAAGTTGAGTTGATGGCGATAGGGAACGGAGAGCAGCAGAAACCGAATCGCGGAAGCCCGGTAACCCCGGAGCAGAAGGTCACGCAGGGTAAAGAAGTTGCCTTCGGACTTCGACATCTTGCGTCCTTCCACCAGCAGGAAGCGCACGTGCATCCAGTGGCGCGCGAAGAGCTTGCCCGTCGCCGATTCCGATTGCGCGATCTCGTTCTCGTGGTGCGGGAACATCAGGTCTTCGCCGCCGGCGTGGAGGTCCAGCGTTTCGCCGAGGAACTTCATCGCCATGGCCGAGCACTCGATGTGCCAGCCGGGCCGGCCGTGTCCGAGCACTGTGTCCCATGCGTGCTCGCCGGGCTTCGCCGCCTTCCACATCGCGAAGTCGCTGGCGGAATCCTTCTCGTACTCGTCCACATCCACGCGCGCACCGGCGGTGTTGCCGCTCAGGTCTTTCTTCGAGAGCTTGCCGTACTCGGGGTCGCCCTGGATGCGGAAGTACCAGGAGCCATCTTCGGTGCGATAGGCGAGCCCGCGTTTCTCCAACGTCTGAATCAGCGCGACCATCTCCGGGATGTTCTCGGTGGCATGAGGCATGAGTACCGGATCGAGACAGCCGAGCGCGCGCAGGTCTTCGAGGAAGGCCCTCTCATAGCGCGGTGTGTATTCGGCGATGGAGACGCCCTGTGCTGCGGCGTTGCGGATGATCTTGTCGTCCACGTCGGTGATGTTCATGACGTGTTTCACCGCTATGCCTTGTTGCTCAAGGAATCGGCGGAGCAGATCGACATGCACGAAGGTGCGGAAGTTGCCGATGTGGCCGTAGTCGTAGACGGTGGGGCCGCAGGCGTAGAGCGTGAGGGTCTTGCCGTCCGCCGGGATGAGTGGTTCGACTTGTGTGCTGAGTGTGTTGAAGAGCTGAGGTGTCATGCGTTCGGGTTGGAGCGGTGTCGTGGGCGTCTGCAGCGATTCTACGGGAGTGCGGTCTCTGCACCGAGCGGGAGGCTGGGGCGCGCGGAGAGGGACGGAGGCGCGAAGTCTCGACTGACCAGCTTCGGCCAGGCTGCGGCTGCGATCATGGCGGCGTTGTCGGTGGCGAGCGAGAGTGCGGGAAAGGCGATGGGGAGACCGCGATCTGCTGCCGCTGCGGTGAAGCGCGAGCGGAGTTCGCGGTTTGCAGCCACGCCGCCGGAGACAAGCAGACCGTGAGCGCCGTAGTGCTCGGCCGCGGCGAAGGTCTTGCGCTTCAGGTCGTCGACCACGGCACGCTGGAAGGAGGCGAGTAGATCAAGTGTCTGCTGGTCGCAGAGCGCGACGGCGTGGGCGGGCTTTATGGATGGGGTGAATTGCTGCCGACGCGCAGCGATGGATGCTGCCATGGCGTGCGTTTCGACGTAGCGCAGCACCGCGGTCTTGATGCCGCTGAAGCTGAAGAGAAATCGTGCCTGGTGCGTGTGCTGGGCGGGCCGCTGTGGCTTGTTAGCTAAATGCGCTTTGGGCTTGATCTGCGCGAAGGTGAAGGGTACCGCCCCGGGGTTGCCGTGGGGGGCCAAGTGGTCGATCCAGGGGCCGCCGGGGTAGCCGAGGCCGAGCAGCTTGGCTACCTTGTCGAAGGCCTCGCCGGCGGCATCGTCGACGGTGCGGCCGACGTTGCGGTAGTGCCAGGTGCCGTCCCGCTGCTGGGCCAGGTAGAGGTGGGTGTGGCCGCCGGAGACGACCAGGGCGAGCAGCGGTCCGGTGGTCGGGACAGAGGCGGCGTGCTCCAGCAGCACGGCGTGGATGTGGCCTTCGAGGTGGTTGACGGCGATGAGCGGCTTACCGAGCGCGTAGGCCAGGGCCTTGGCGTAGCCGATGCCGACGAGCAGCGCGCCGGCGAGGCCGGGACCTTCGGTGACGGCGATGGCGTCGAGACTGTTCATGCCTAAACCCGCTCCGCCCATGCTCACACCGGCTTCGCGGAGCGCGGCCTCGACGACGGGGACGATGGCGCGGAGGTGCTCGCGGGAGGCTAGCTCGGGGACGACGCCTCCGTACGGAGAGTGGATGGCAATCTGCGAGGCGACCACGTTCGAGAGCTGGTGTGTGCCGCGCCGGACGACGGCGGCGGCGGTCTCGTCGCAGGAACTCTCGATGCCCAGGATCAAGCCCGATCCGTTGTATGTGGCGTCATTCACCATCCTCCATAGTAGTGCCACATCAATGCCGCATCGATGTGGCACCGGTGCTGGCACTAGTGCTTCACTAGAGGAGTGAGCGTGGCATTCAGCAGCGGGCTGGAGGCGGCGGCGGCGGTGGTGCATAGCCTCGCGGGCGCGGGCCATCGTGCGTATCTGGTGGGCGGGTGCGTGCGCGACCTGCTGATGGGGCATGCGGCGAAGGACTTCGACGTGGCGACGGATGCGCGTCCGGATGCGGTGCTGGCGCTGTTTGGGCGGGCGTTCGGCGTGGGGGCGCACTTCGGCGTGGTGCTGGTGCCGCTGCGGGTGGACGGGCAGGAGATCGTCACCGAGGTGGCGACGTTCCGGTCGGATGGCGCGTACAGCGACGGACGGCGTCCGGACGAGGTCGAGTACACTCGCGATCCGAAGCACGATGTGCTGCGGCGCGACTTCACCATCAACGGCATGCTGCTGGATGTGGACCGCTATCTCGCGAGCGGCGATGCGGCTTCCGCGGTGCTCGACTACGTGGGCGGACGCGAGGACCTGGGCGCAGGCGTGATGCGCGCGATCGGGCCGCCGATGCGGCGCTTCACCGAGGACAAGCTGCGCATGCTGCGCGCGGTGCGGTTCGCGGCGCGCTTCGGGTTCACCATTGACCGCGAGACCTTCGCGTCGATTCGTGTGCTGGCGCACGAGATCGGGCTGGTGAGCCGCGAGCGGACGCGCGATGAGCTGACGCGCATGCTGACCGAGGGGCGGGCGGCGGAGGCTTTCAAAATGCTGGAGGCCACCGGGTTGTTGCGGCAGGTGCTGCCGGAGGTGGCGGCGATGCGCGGGGTGGCGCAGCCGCCGGAGTGGCATCCGGAGGGCGACGTATGGGTGCATACGCTGCTGCTGCTGGAGAAGCTGGCGCCGAGTTGCTCATCCACGCTGGCGTGGGGCGCGCTGCTGCACGATGTGGGCAAGCCGCCGACCTACACGGTGAGGGATCGCATCCGGTTCAACGGGCATGCGGAGGTGGGGACGCGGATGGCGGCGGCGATCTGCCGGCGGCTGCGCTTCTCCAACGAGGAGACGGAGCAGATTCTGGCGCTGGTGGCGAACCACATGCGCTTCGGCGACGTGGGGAAGATGACGGAGTCGACGCTGAAGCGGTTCTTCCGGCTGCCGAAGTTTCCAGAGCATCTGGAACTGCACCGGCTCGATGTG
>JAUTWX010000263.1 GCA_030838385.1 Acidobacteriaceae bacterium | reverse complement strand
AGTCATAATCTGTCGCCCAATAGCGCGCCAGCGCCTGAATCGTCGCGAGCTGTACTCCTTGGGATGCATCTGTAACCGTTTCTCGTTCAGGCCACTTTGTCGCGTTGATGCGCCTGCGCAATTCGGTTAGGTCCGATTCCGGAACGTTCACATGAAACGGACGAATCGCGTCATTGTCCGCTGGCAGCTTGCTGCCTTGTGGTGTAGCACTGGTTTGGGTCATATCATCCTCCTGTCGGATCCCTTCGAGTTTTTAGTTTGCGCTGCGGCTGATTTGTGTGTGGTCTTCGTCATTCCTGACTGCTGTGGTTCTCAGTATCGACGTGAATAACGCGTGAAGACCAAGTAGCGAGCTTTGATAGCCTCGTGACAGGGAAGGCAGGTTGTTGAGCACCACCTCAATCGGCAGGTTTGCCGTCGTTTTCGTTCAATTGAGCGAAGCTGGGGCTGCGGGCCGAGGAAGATTTATCTGAATTCAGGCCGGAAGATAGGAGACCGATTCCATTAGACGAAGGTGTCGGTCGATACCTTGGTATTTGTGGGGGTCGCGACGAGACCCGACCCCCTTCGCGGGACTAATGAAATGACACTCTCCCCGATGAAGTCAAGCGCGCTGACGACAAATTTTTATTAACGCCACCGGGGTGAGCCCTTCGAAGCATTCAACCTCTCGACGCGCTGAATGCGTTTCCCATGAATGTCAACTGTTGCCAACAGGGCAATGCGCCTATTGAGTCCGTGACAACCGTGCGATCGGAATGAGTATCCGGGAAACGCTCTTCTGGCCGGAGATCGCGCTGGGCCTCGGAATGATCGGCGATTTGGAACCGGGGAGCTGTCGAGGTGGGGCTCAGTCCCCGTGCTGTTCGACGCTGACCCAACGCTCCTTGTGACCGGGGATGAAGGCGAGTCGGATGCGATCGAAGACCAGGTAGACCACCGGCGTGGTGAACAGCGTCAGCATCTGCGAGACGATCAGTCCGCCCACGATGGTGATGCCGAGGGGACGGCGGTACTCCGAGCCAGTACCGGTGCCGAGGGCCAGCGGCAGGCCACCGAGCAGCGCGGCGCAGGTGGTCATCATGATGGGACGGAAGCGCAGCAGGCAGGCTTCATAGATGGCGGCCTCCGGGGGCTTGCCTTCCTCGCGTTCGGCGGCGAGCGCGAAATCGATCATCAAGATCGCGTTTTTCTTCACGATGCCGATGAGCAGGATGATGCCAATCAATGCGATGACGCTCAGGTCGGTATGCGTGAGCAGCAGCGCGAGAATAGCGCCCACACCTGCGGAGGGCAGCGTGGAGAGGATGGTGATGGGGTGAACATAGCTCTCATAGAGAATGCCGAGCACGATGTAGACGGTACCCAGAGCGAAGAGGATGAGCATGGGTTCCGAGGCCAGTGACGACTGAAACGCCTGTGCCGTACCGGAGAAAGCCGCCTGGACGGTGCTGGGCATACCCATCTGCTGCTTCGCTCTGTCGAGCGCCGTGACCGCCTGACCCAGCGCCACGCTCGGCGCCAGATTGAAGGTCAGCGTGATGGAGGGATACTGGCCGGAGTGGTTCACCGCAAGCGCTGTGCGGCGCGTCTCGAAGTGAGAGATCGAAGAGAGCGGGACGTTGGAGCCATTGGAAGCGCGGATATAGATATTCCTCAGCGAATCCGGGTCTCGCTGAAACTTGGGATCCACTTCCATGACGACGTAGTACTGATTGAGGCCGGTGTACATGGTGGAGACCTGGCGCTGGCCAAAGGCGTCATACAGCACGTTGTCCACGTCCGTCATGGTGAGGCCGAGGCGCGAGGCGGTATCGCGATCGACAACCAGTCTTGCCTCCAGCCCGTTCTCCTGCTCATCGGTCGATGCATCGCGCAGCTCCGGCATGGCCTTCATCTTGTCGAGCAGTTTCGGGGCCCACTCGTTCAACTCGTCGAGATTGGAATCCTGCAGAGTGTACTGGTATTGCGAGTCGCTGGCGCGGCCGCCTATCGTGATGTCCTGCTGCGATTGCAGGAACAACTGCACGCCTGGAATATGGGAGAGCTTGCCGCGCAGCCGATTGATGATCTGGTCGGCGGTGGCATCGCGCTCGCTGAGTGGCTTGAGCGAGATGAACATGCGGCCTACGTTGGTGGTCGCTCCGCCGCCGCCGCTGCCTGCGAAGGCCAAGACGTTATCGACACCCGGGTCTTTCTGCACGATGGCTGCGAGCTGCGCCTGCTTCACCTTCATGGCATCGAAAGAGATATCCTGCGATGCGCGGGCCGCGCCGCCCAGCCGGCCAGTATCCTCCTGCGGGAAGAAGCCCTTGGGCACGATGATGTAGAGATAGATATTCAGGACCAGCGTGCCGACCGCGATCAGCAGCGTGATGTTCTGATGGCGCAGCACCCAGCGCAGCCCGCGCTCGTAGCCAGCCAGCAATCCATTGAAGAAGCGCTCTCCAAGAAGATAGGCACGGCTGCGCTCGCTTGGATTGTGCGGCCGCAGAAATTTGGCGCACATCATGGGCGTGGTAGTCAGTGACACCACCAGCGAGACCGCGATGGCGACCGACAGGGTGACCGCGAACTCGCGGAAGAGACGGCCGACGATGCCGCCCATCAGCAAAATAGGGATGAAGACGGCGATGAGCGAAGTGCTCATGGAGAGCACGGTGAATCCGATCTCACGCGAGCCCTTCATCGCCGCATCCAGTGGCGACATACCCTGCTCGAGATAGCGAGTGATGTTTTCGAGCACCACAATCGCATCGTCCACCACAAAGCCGGTGGAGATGGTGAGGGCCATCAGCGACAAGTTATCCAGGGTATAGCCCAGCAGGTACATGACGCCGAAGGTGCCCACCAGGGACAACGGCACGGCAACGCTGGGAATGATGGTGGCCCACACGTCGCGCAGGAATACGAAGACCACGACGATGACGAGCGCGATGGAGATGAGCAGCGTGATTTCCACGTCGAGGACCGCGGCGCGAATGGTAACGGTACGGTCCATCACGATGCTTGTGTGAATCAGCGGAGAGACGGAAGCTTCGAGCGAAGGCAGCGCGGCTTTCACCCGGTCGACCGTATCGATAACGTTCGCGCCGGCGATCTTGAAGATGATGATCAGCACGGCAGGCTTGCCGTTGGCCAGGCCGGAGGTGTAGAGATTCGAGGTCGAATCGATGACCGAAGCCAGATCTTCCAGCCGGACGGCTGCGCCGGTTGTCGGGTTGTATCCCACCACCAAGGGTGCGTAATTGCGCGCTTGAAAGAGCTGATCGTTGGTGTTGATGTTGCTGATCCGGACGGCATTCCGGAAGTAGCCGGTGGCCAGGTTCTGGTTCACCGCACCGAGCGTGGTGCGCAGCGATTCAAGGCCGATGCCATAGGAGCTGAGCTGCATCGGATTGGCCTCGACGCGGACCGCGGGACTGGCGCCCCCACCAACGAAGCTCTCGCCCACGCCGGGAACCTGGGAGATCTTCTGCTGCAGCACGGAGTCGGCGGCGTCGTAAATCTCCGGGCGGCTCAACTGGTCGGAGGTGAGCGACAGGATCATGATCGGCGCGTCTGCCGGATTGGATTTGAAGAAGTGCGGATTCTGCGGCAGATTGGCGGGAAGTTGGGCGCGCGCTGCGTTGATGGCAGCCTGCACGTCGCGTGCGGCGCCGTCGATATTGCGATTGAGGTCGAACTGCAGCGTGATGTTGCTGCCACCGAGGGTGCTCGAAGAGGTCATCTGTGTGACGCCGGCGATGCGGCCGAACTGACGCTCCAGGGGTGTCGCGAGGGCCGACGCTGCCGTCTCCGGGCTGGCGCCGGGCATCTGTGCCTGCACGTTGATGGTGGGGAAGTCGACCTCCGGCAGTGACGACACCGGAAGCAGCGCATAGCCCACGGCGCCGCCCAGCAACAGCGCCACGCTCAAGAGCGAGGTAGCGACCGGGCGGCGAATGAAGGGGGCGGAGATATGCATGGGCGGTCGGCCTCCTCAGTCCGCGGAGACCGTGTGCTCGGTGGTGCGGTGCGCGGAGATACGCGCGCGCCGGCGGCTGAGCCGTTGCGCGAAGCGGTCGAAGTAGAGGTAGACCACCGGCGTGGTGTAGAGAGTGAGCGCCTGGGAGACGATGAGGCCGCCCACGATGGTGATGCCGAGCGGCTTGCGCAGCTCCGACCCCATGCCGGTGCCGAGCGCGAGCGGCAGACCGCCGAGCAGCGCGGCCATGGTGGTCATCATGATGGGCCGGAAGCGCAGCAGACAGGCCTCGTAGATGGCGTCTTCTGAGCTCTTGCCGTGATGCCGCTCGGCTTCGAGCGCAAAGTCGATCATCATGATGGCGTTTTTCTTCACAATGCCGATCAGCAGGATGATGCCGATGATGCCGATCACGTTGAGGTCCATGCCGAAGAGCAGCAGCGCCAGGATCGCGCCCACGCCGGCGGAGGGCAGCGTGGAAAGAATCGTGACGGGGTGAATGTAGCTTTCGTAGAGCACGCCCAACACGATGTACACGGTAATGAGCGCGGCAAGGATGAGGATCGGCTCGTTGGTGAGCGAGGCCTCGAAGGCTTTGGCGGTGCCCTGGAAGCTGGCGTTCACCGTCTCCGGCATATGGAGATCGCTTTCGACCTGGTTGATGATCTTGACGGCATCGCCCAGCGAGGCGCCGGGGGCGATATTGAACGAGATGGTGGTGGCGGGAAATTGGCCGAGGTGATCGATGGAGAGTGGCGTGGTGGTGCGCTGTACCTTCACGAAGGTGCTGAGCGGCACCTCGGTGCCTGTGGATGAGGCCACGTAGAGGCTACTGAGAGAGCTCGGGTCTAACTGGAAGTTCGGCTGCACCTCGAGGATCACGTGGTATTGGTTGAGCTGCGTGTACATGGTGGAGACCTGACGCTGACCGAAGGCGTCGTAGAGCACGTTGTCAATGGTCGACATCTGCACACCCAGCCGCGAAGCGGTATCGCGGTCGACAACCAGGTCGGTCTCCAGTCCCTTGTTCTGCATGTTGCTGGCGACGTCCGTGAGCTGCGGATGCTTGCGCAGCTCGTCTACCAGCTTGTTGGTCCATGTGGTGAGCTCATTCGCATCGGCGCTCTCCAGCGAGTACTGGTATTGCGTGCGGCTCACCGCATCCGCGACTGTCAGGTCCTGCAGCGGCTGCAGGTAGAGGGTAATTCCTTCCACGCTCCTCAGCTTCGACTGCAGCCGCTGAATGATCTCGGGAACGCGGTCGTGTCGCTGTGCCAACGGCTTGAGATTGATCTGGATGCGGCCGCTGTTGATGGTGGTGTTGGTGCCGTCGATGCCGATGAAGGACGAGAGGCTCTGTACGTCGGGGTCCTGCAGGATGACGTCCGCGAGCTTCTGCTGGCGCTGCGCCATGCTCACGAAGGAAACCGTCTGCGGCGCTTCGGAGATGCCCAGGATGATGCCGGTGTCCTCGATAGGGAAAAAGCCCTTGGGGACGATGACGTAGAGCACCAGCGTGAGGACCAGGGTGCCGATGGTGACCAGCAGCGTGGTAAAGCGGTAGCGCAAGACGAACTGCAGAGTTCTGCCGTAGGCGCCGATCACGTACTCGAAGAACTGCTCCGACTTGCGATAGAAGCGGTTCTGCTGGGATGCGGGCTTGTGCTTGAGCAGCTTGGCGCACATCATCGGCGTCAGGGTGAGCGAGACAACGGCGGAGACGAGGATGGTGACGGCAAGCGTGATCGCGAACTCGCGAAAGAGGCGTCCGACCACATCGCCCATGAAGAGCAGGGGGATGAGCACGGCGATGAGCGAGACGGTGAGCGAGACGATGGTGAAACCGATCTGCTCCGCGCCTTTGAGCGCGGCGGCCAGCGGATCTTCGCCCATTTCGATGTAGCGCGAGATGTTCTCGATCATCACGATGGCGTCGTCTACGACAAAGCCGGTCGAGATGGTGAGCGCCATCAGGGTCAGGTTGTTCAGGCTGTACCCCAGCAGATACATGATGCCGAAGGTGCCCACCAGCGAGAGCGGCACCGCGATGCTGGGAATGATGGTGGCGGCGAGGCTGCGCAGGAACAGGAAGATCACCATCACCACCAGCCCGATGGTCAACAACAGCGTGAACTGCACATCATTCACTGAGGCGCGAATGGTCTCGGTGCGATCCGTGAGTATCTGGACCTTGATGGACGCCGGCAGGCTCACCTTGAGCTGCGGCAGGATGGTCTTGATGCGGTCGACCACCGCGATGATATTTGCTCCGGGCTGGCGCTGCACGTTCACGATGACGGCCGGAGTGCGGTTCATCCACGCCGCCTGCATGGTGTTTTCCGAGCCGTCGATGATATCCGCCACATCGGACATGCGCACAGGCGCGCCGTTGCGATAGGCAATGACAATGGGCTTGTAGCCGGCGGAGGTCAGCAGTTGGTCATTGGCCCCGATGGTGTAGGTCTGACGTGTGCCGTTCAGGTTTCCCTTCGCGGTGTTCACGTTTGCTGCGCTCACCGCCGTGCGCAGGTCTTCCAGACTGATGCCATAGGAGGCAAGCTGCGCCGGGTTAGCCTGAATGCGGACGGCCGGCTTCTCGCCGCCGGCAATGGACACCAGGCCAACGCCCGAGACCTGAGAGATCTTCTGTGCCATGTTGGTGTCGGCCAAGTCCTCCACCTGCTGCAGAGGCATGGTGTCGGAGGTCAGCGCGAGTGTCATCACCGGCTGGTCGGCCGGGTTCACCTTGCTGTAGATCGGCGGGTTGGGCAGGCCGGTGGGCAGAAAGCTCTGCGCGGCGTTGATCCCGGCCTGCACCTCCTGTTCGGCGACGTCGATGTCTTCGGTCAGATTGAATTGCAGCACGATGACCGAGCCACCCTGAGAGCTGGTGGAGGTCATCTGGTTGAGGCCGGGCATCTCGCCGAACTGCCGCTCCAGTGGAGCCGTCACCGCGGAGGACATGACATCCGGGCTGGCGCCGGGATAGAAGGTCACGACCTGAATGATGGGATAGTCGACCTCCGGCAGCGCGGAGACGGGGAGCTGCCGGTAGGCGACAAAGCCCGCGAGCAGAATGGCCACCATCAGAAGAGAGGTGGCCACGGGCCGCAGGATGAAGATGCGCGATGGACTCACGACGGACCCAATTGCTGCTGTTGCTGCTTGCGGACGCGATGGGTTACGGCGGCGGTGGTGGATACCTTCGAGCCGTTCTGCAGCTTGTCCGCGCCGTCGACGACAACCTGCTGGTTGGCTTCGAGGCCGCTCTTGAGAATCACCATGGAGCCCTGGGCGGTGTCGATGTCCACCGGCTGCATGACGACGGTGCCGTTTCCGGGTTGGGTACCGCCGCCTGCTGCGGCGCCACTGCCATGGCTTCTTGCGCTCGGCTGCTCTGCGGGACCGGGATTTGCAGGAGTGGAATTTGCAGGACGGGCATTGGTGTCCGGCTTGACCAGCCAGACATAGTCGTTATCCGTACCGTGCTGGATCGCTGCGGCAGGCACCACGATGGCGTTCTTCCGCTGCTCGAGGACGAGGTGCACATTCACGAACTGGTTGGGGAACAGCTTCTCATCGGCATTCTCGAAGACTGCTTTCAGCTTGTCGGTGCCGGTGGTGGTGTCGATCTGGTTGTCGGCGGCGGTCAGTTGGCCGGTTTCCAACTGCGTGGTATCGGAGCGATCGAATGCGATCGCGTCCAGCTTGTGGTCCTGCCGCAGCTTGCTGAGAACACGCTGCAACTGGTCTTCGGGAAGCGTGAAGTACACCGCGATGGGCCGGAATTGATTGACGATCAGGGTTTGCGTGGTATTCGCAGTCACCAGGTTTCCGGGGTCGACCAGGCGCAGGCCGACCTTGCCGTCCATCGGCGACTTGATATGGCAATAGGTGACATTGAGCTGGGCCGACTCGATCGATGCCTGATCGGACTTGATGGCCCCCACAAACTGCCCCAGGTTGGACTGCATGGAGTCCGACTGTTCCTTGGAGACGACCCCCTGATCGTAGAGGGCCTTGTAGCGGTTGAACTCCGCCTGGTTGTTTTGCAACTGCGCCTGGTCACGCGCGAGCTGGCCCTTCGCCTGATCCAGCGTTGCCTGATACGGGCGCGGATCGATGGTCATCAACTCGGCGCCCTTGCGGACGTCCTGCCCTTCGCGGAAGTAGACATTCGTGAGCTCACCCGTTACCCGGGGGATGATCTTGACGCTGTAATAAGGCGTGACCGTGCCCAGACCTGTGAGATAGATGGGCACCGTTTCCTGCCGCACCGGCGCGACTTGCACCGGCACAGCCAGGTTGGCCATTGCGTGCTGCTTTTTCGCGGCGGCGGCAGCCGCTTCCCGCTTCGCCGTGATAGTGCGCCAGGTGATCAGCCCGGCCAGAGCAAGGATCACCAGCAGGACCACCCAGCGCAGCCAGCCGCGCTTGCGCGGCTCCTGCGGATTGTCGCCGGGAGCTTCGCCACCGGGGACGCGGTAGGCGTAAGTGGAAGTCGGAACCTGTTCGGTAGGCGCGGCAGGTGACATGGAGTTTTTCTTCTTTCCAGTTTCTGTCTGAATGAGCTTCGCCCCAGGTCTTCCTCGAAGGCCCGTGCGCGAGTCCTGATACCAGTATGAGACTAGGGACGGGGCGACTTGATGAATGGTTTCTTGGCCCTCCCAAATCTTTTCACATCATGGGATTGCCTGACTACAGCTCTGCCCTATCCTGCACTTTTGCAGGAGCTATTCCCTCTATTATCCGTGTTCTGGACGGCTCACGTTCTTATAACCGGATCACCGGATCGATTTGTAACGGATCGCCTCCGGCGGGCATTCCATTCCTGAATCAAAGGGGCCGGATGTGACATCCTAAGTGCATTGAGCAGAGTGCAACCCACCCTGATCGACTCTTCTGGTCCCAAGCGGCAGTCTCCCTTTGCGGGCAGGCATCCAGTCGCGGGCCGGGCTGAATTGCAGCGGCACCGGCAGCAATGAGAGAAGGCTAGAGCTGGCAAAGGGCACACGGCGCAGCCGTGATAGCGATGCCGGCCCGTTGTTGTTGCAGGCTGCTTTGTACACTGAAGAGGTTCGCACTGCGCGCCCTCGAAAGCATTTGTCTCCGCTCAGGCGATCGCGATGATGCGCCGGGCCGTCCAAACAGCCGGCATCGCAAGCTGCCGACGTTAGAGGAAGTGTCCAAAGCTTATGTGGATTGTCCGACTCGCACTGCGACGGCCCTATACCTTCGCCGTACTTGCGTTGCTACTGCTGATTATCGGGCCGTTGTCCATTCTCTCGACGCCGGTCGATATCTTTCCTAACATCGATATCCCGGTGGTGAGCATAATCTGGCAGTTTCAGGGCCTCTCCGCGGAACAGATGGCCGATCGCATCGTGACCATCACGGAGCGCGCGCTCACCACTACGGTCGACAATATCGACCACATCGAGTCGAACTCGCTCAATGGCGTCTCGGTGGTGAAGTTGTACTTCCAGCCGCAAG
>JAUTWX010000222.1 GCA_030838385.1 Acidobacteriaceae bacterium | reverse complement strand
GGGCGTGCACTCCCCGACCATCGATTGCTCAATAACCGCTATGGAGAACGCTTCGCACCGCAAGGTATGGAGAATCTCAAGCCCCTTCCTTCCGGGATTCTTGGACATCCGCAAATCGTCTTCGGCTTCATGCCGGAAAGGCGTAGGGGAACTCCTCAGATGTAAGAGAAGGCTCGGATCGGTATTTCCGGCAGCTCTGCCCGTAGCTTCGAGCCGGATCTTTTCGAAGAGTGCTCGAAATCGTCATTAGGGGCCACCCGCCGTTCGCCCATTTACTCCAGATACCGGCCTCGACTCGCGGGTTGGGCAAACGCTGTCCTGCATTGAAAAAGTTTCAATGGGAAACTTATTTTGTCTTGACAGTGGCAGTTGAGCATCGCTATTGTCCGTCGCGACGCTAAATCAGCGTTCTGCGCAACCGCTCGCCCTTCGCCCTGGAAGCCGGTCGCCCAGCATGACAGGTACTACGCTCCGCAGCATCAGTCAACGGAGTCACAGACTGCAACAGGTACAAGGGGCAGATCTGCAACAAGTGCAAGGGCCCCGGCGATTAGCGTGGCCCATTTTGCAGTTTCATTTGAGGGAGGCGGACGATATGTCCAAGTTTGTTATGTCCAAGTTTGTTCGCAGCACGTTCTTGCTTTCTCTAATAACCATCGCAGCCACATTGGGCTTGCTGGCGCAAGGCGGTGCGACCGGAACCATCCTCGGGACAGTAACGGACAATACCGGTTCTGTGGTTGCTGGAGCCAGCGTTACCGTCATCAACATCGCGACCGGAGCTGCACACAGAACGCAAACCGGTGCAGCAGGCGACTACAGTGTGCCCGATCTGAATCCGGGAGTTTACCGGGTTACGTTCGAGACCAGCGGCTTTGGAAAGCAAGCGGTGGATAACGTCACATTGGTGGTCGCCCAGCAAGCTCGCGTGAGTGCAACGTTGAAGCCCGGGGCGACGACTGAAACGATCGAAGTGAATGCGGGTTCGGTTGCCTTAGACACAGACAGCTCAGCGGTTTCGCAACTTGTCAGCCAGCGGCAAGTGGATCAGTTGCCGCTCAACGGCCGTAATTTTCTGAACCTACTTTTTATCGGCGCAGGTGCCGTGCAGACTGTCGGTGAGCAAGGCCAGATGCGGCAAGGCGAAGGCAATGCCATCAGCATCAATGGCGGCCGCCCCGAGTCCAACAACTACACGCTGGATGGCATGTCCAACACCGACACCGCCTTGAATACTCCCGCTGTGATCCTGTCCCAGGACGCCATTCAGGAATTCAAGGTGCAGAGCGAAACGTACTCTGCGGAATATGGTTTCAGCGCCAATCAGGTAAATATCGTTAGCAAGAGTGGAACCAACCAGCTTCACGGAGCGATCTTTGAGTTCAACCGAAATGACGCTTACGATGCAACTACGCATTTCCAGCCGGAAAAGCCTGTTCTGCGACAAAACCAATTCGGCTTTGTTGCGGGCGGGCCTGTGTATATCCCGAAGCTCTACGATGGCCGAAACAGGACGTTCTGGCTTGCAAACTACGAAGGCTGGAGGATCCGGACCGGCAGCAATGGTTTCTACAATGTTCCTACGCAGGCAGAACTGAACGGAGATTTTTCAGCTACCGGATTCCCAGCCTTCGGAAGCGCGGACTGCACGACGGCACTCGGCCAAGGAAATCCTTGCGTGCCTATCGATCCCAATACAGGTCTGCCGTTTGCGGGCAATACGATTCCTTCCTCTCGCTTCTCCCGCCTCGCAACCGCGAGCCTTGGAGCCAACATATTCCCGGCGCCCAATTGCTTCACGAGTGATTGCCTGGGCAACTATCACTTGAACGTGACCTTGCCTAACGATACCGACCAGCAGACTTACCGCGTTGATCAGAACATCGGTCGCTTTGGCTCATTGTTCGGCCGCTATACGAAAGCAAATTACAGTTTGCAGAATGTTGGCAATCCGTCCATACCGAGCGGCCTCAATATCTTCACGGAGGAATCTACGAGCTGGGAGGAATCGCACACGATCGCGCTCCCGCATAACATCGTCAACAACTTTCGCTTCGGCAGATTGAGCGCAACCGCAATTCAGGCTGCTAACCCAGCTCCCACCTCGTTCGTGAGTGCCCTCGGCCTTACCGGCGTCTTCACAAACCTTCCAAGCTATGCGCGAGGGTACCCCACAATCAGTTTTCAAAATTTGAGTGGGGCTGCCGGTAGTCCGGGTAACAACCCGACGACCAGCGACATCCCCATGTGGGAGTATGCCGATTCTGTCACCATCCAACGCGGAAGGCACACCATTGGTATCGGTTTCGATTTCCGCAACTGGGTGCAGAAGCGTGACCTTTCGACAAATTTCCTGGGCGGTTATGGCTACAACAACAACCTGGTTCTGCAGAACGGGGGAGGCGGGGCGAACAACTGCCCGACCGTTACGTGCGGCACCGGGAATGCAGTGGCGGACTTTCTCCTCGGGTACTACCAAAATGCCGGCACCTTTCAGCCGGGTCCATTCAGTTCCGCGACCGGCAATCCTGGGAATCTAAACCAATACCACTTTAAGTATTTCGGTCCATACATCCAGGACGATTGGAAGACGACGGAGCGCCTCACGCTGAATGTGGGGCTTCGGTGGGATTACCGTTCCGTACCGTACGAGACTAATGACAAGTTGTTCTGGATCGATACAGCCAACCAAGCTGGCGGCCTATGTTATGCCAACAAGGCACTGTTGACGGACGGCGTCGCGCCTGCTGGCAATGGGTTCTACCGTTATTGTGGCCGGCATAACCCGAAAGATGGATCGAAGACTCCTTTCGCGCCCCGTCTGGGCTTTGCTTATCGGCCTTTCGGGGATGACACGGTGATCCGCGGAGGCTATGGAATCTATTTCGATTCCTCCGAAACAAGGGAAATGGATAACTCGGGCGATTTGTATCCGTACGTCATCCGTGCCAGCCTGAGTCCCGCCATTCAGGCCGTTCCGAAGCTCACCGACCAGCTCTTCCAGGTTGCCAGCGCACTTCACCCGGTAAGTGCGGCGACGGAGGGGGGTCAGTTTGTTGCGGTCATCATTTCTGAGAATCCAATCAATCCATACGTCCAACAGTGGTCTCTGTCAGTAGAGCGCGCGCTCGCCAGGAACACCACGCTGGAGGCGAACTACGTCGGCAACAAGGGCACGCATACACTCGACCGTGTCAACATCAACCAGCCCGTTCCTGCGGCTAACCCGGCGCTCTGCCAGGCCGACCCCACCGCTGGCGATTGTCCAGTGGCAGCTCGCAAGCCCCTGGCCAACTTCTCCGGGGACACCACGCTCGACAGCCGCTGGATCGGCTATTCCAACTACAACGCTGCGAACCTGAAGCTGGAGCGGCGTACGAGTGAGATGGCTCTCCTCGCCGTTTATACCTGGGCCAAGAGCATGGATGACAAGTCGGCTGCTGCTGGTATCGGCGCGACCGGTGGCGGGTATTCAGGGCATATGGATGACCGCAATCCTTCGCTTGACTACGCACCGTCTGATTTTGATGTCAGCCAACGCTTCGTCGCCAGCTACGTTGTCAACCTACCGGTCGGCCGCGGTAAGAGGTATCTCGGCAATTTGAATAAGGCTGCAAACTTGGCAATCGGCGGATGGGAGGTCACCGGAATCGCCACATTCCAAAAAGGTTTTCCGTTCTCCGTTTACGCGCCGGACGCTTTTAGTCTGCTTGCGGCAAATAGCCAGCGGGCCAATGTCGTGGGCAACCCACATAGCGGCTTCCACAAGTCGATTAACGAATGGTTCAACACCTCCGCATTTGTAGCGCCTCTGGCCGGGGAGTTTGGCAACAGCGGGCGCAACATCATACGTGGACCTGGAATCAACAACTGGGATATGGGCATCGGTAAAGTGTTCTCAATCACCGAGAGAGTGGGCTTCCAGTTCCGCGTTGAATCTTTCAATACCTTCAATCACACGCAATGGGGAGTGGATCCGAGCGCGCCTGGGGTCGGGCCGGGCTCAAATGCGGTTGACGACAACATCTCTGATCAGGCGCCCAGCGCAAATACCAACTTCGGCAGGATCACATCCGCACGCCCTGGACGCATTCTCCAACTCGGAGGCAAAATCACCTTTTGAACCCTTCTCTCTGGACCCGCTGTACACTTTGTGGCGCGGCGGGTTTTCTTTTCGCAGAACAGCGTCCCGAATGCCTATGCTCAACTGTTGCTTATGATTCGTCAGCAAATCGCCCTTGTCCTCTGTTCCATAGCGGTTATGTGCTCTGCCCAGGACAACGGTTCGGTACCGACGGAGCAGTACTTCGAAGCGGGGCAGAAGGCCCTAGCCGCTGGCCGGTTTGAGGATGCAGAGCGCAATTTCGAGAAGCTTCGAGACCTGGAGCCCAGAGTCGCTGAGATACGCGCCAACCTGGGCCTGGTCTACTTCCGGGAAGGGAAGTACGAGCAGGCTGTCAGCGAGCTGAACCGGGCATTGAAGCTGAAGCCAGATCTGCCGAAGATCCCTAGCCTCTTAGCCATGTCACTGTCTGAGCTAGGCCGGTACAAGGAGGCTCTCCCCGAACTTGAAAAGTGCTTTGCGGAATCGTCAGAACTGCCGTCGAAGCGCATGTGCGGATTGCAACTTGAGAGATCCTATACGGGCCTGCGGCGTGACGGCGATGCCGTACAAGTGGCTCTTGAGCTTCAGCGGCTGTTTCCTGGCGACGCCGAAATTCTCTACCACAATGAGAAGATCTACGGAAATTTCGCGTTTCAAACGATTCAGCAGCTGGTACACGCCGCTCCGAACTCAATGTGGCGCCATCAGGCGGCAGCTGAGGCATATGAAAGCCAGGGAAATTACACGCTCTCTCTCTCTGAATACAAAGAAGTGCTCAATCAAGATCCACACAGGCCAGGCATTCATTACCGGATTGGCCGCACGCTGTTGGCACGAGAGGATCAAACCCATCTGCCTGCCGATGCGGTGGATGCAGCGAAGGAGTTTGAACAGGAATTGCAGGTAGACTCGTCGAATGCAAATGCTGCTTACGAACTCGCCGACATCTACCGTAAATCGCAGCAACTCGATAAGGCAGGGGACCTCTTTGAGCTTGCGCTTAAGCACTACCCGGACTTTGAAGATGCGCACGTCGGCTTGGCCGCAGTGCTGATTACACAGAACAAGCCCACGCTGGCGATTGCGCATCTGAAACAAGCCGTCGCCTTACGTCCGAGCGATGACGTGGCGTGGTATCGGTTAGCACAAGCCGAGCGGCTTGCCGGCGATACCGCTGGGCAGAAGAGCGCCATGGCCGAATTTCAACGGCTCCGATCCATAAGGCTAGGCGCAGGGCAGGATCAGAACGCAAGTGAAGTGACAAGGCAAGCTATAGAGCCCTAGTTGGGGCCAGCGGCGGAAAATGCACGGTCAGCCAATATCGCAGCGGTAAAAATCGAAATTTCAATGGACGCTCACAGCACGAGGGAATTCCAAACCATACGATACGGCATCGATCAGGCAAAGCATGGCGGCCTGAAGAAGACGTCCATCTTGAATTGTCTTCGATTTTCGGAGCTTACCAGACTATTCAGGCGGTGAGATAGGCGCGCAGGCAGGCGATTTGTTGGGAATGGACCACATCGTTCTCTATGAGCCCGGAGGCGATGCTCCCGTTGTGGAATCACTTCGACAACCTTCCACCCGAGTCATGCTTCGCGATGGTAAGATTCTCGTGTTTGATCTCGAGCCGTAAGCGATTGAACACGCCCATATAGATGTTGGCAATCCATACCAGGGCAAACTCTGAAATGACATATCCCCGCCATCCGAAGCACAGCATCTTAAATTGTGTCAGCAGTAGGAACAACGCCGCTACATAGTGACTGAAGCAGTATTCGCAAGTGAATAGGTAGAAGAATTTACGCATGTAGCGTGGCGTGCAGTTCTCACTTTTGTCCTTGCAGAAGTCTCTGGGCTCTCGAAAAATTTCCTCGTGAGTGACAGTCCAGGATATGCAGGCAATCGCAAGCCCAAGAAGGAGGAGATATCCGAACTGCTGATGCAAGGGAACGGATAATAAATGCGATGGCATAGTTCACCTTGTAATCACGCTTTTGGTTGCTCGGCATGAGCACGAACTGCGGCCACTTCGATGACCATGTTGACTTCAGCGCCGAGCAATAGCATGGTTCCCGTGACGTAGAGCCAGGTCATAAGAATCATGACTGCGCCAAGCGAGCCATAGGTCTTCGCGTAGCTGGTAAAGAAATGGAAATAAAGACGCAACAATCCCGAGGCTGCGATCCACCCGAGTGTAGCGAATAACGCCCCAGGGCTCAGCCATTGCCAGCAACGTTGCTTCAAGTTGGGCGCTGCGTAGTAGACCATCGAAGCAACCAGGGAGACAAAAAAGAGCGCAATCGGCCACTGCGCAATTTTCCAGGTCCAGTAGAAAACCGGTTTCAAACCGACGGTATCGGAGACTAGCTGGACGAGTACGTCGCCATAAAGGAAGACTGTCAGTGCGGCGATGATCAGCAGCGATGCCGAAACGGTCAGGATGAGCGCGATGCCATAGGTCTTCCACAGGGCGCGCGACTCTTTGACTTTATAGACAGCATTCAGCGCATCTTCGAGCGCGTTCATACCCGAATTGGCTGTCCACAGCGCAGCCAGAATACCGAAGGTTATCTTGCCGCTGCCGGACGATCGAGTGATCTCCGTGATGACCTGGCGGATGAGCTCAAATGCCGTACCGGGCAGCGTAGCGCTGAGGTATTGAAGTAGCAGCACGGTCAATTGGGTGTTGGATTTGAAGACGAAGCCGAGCAGGGTGGTGATGAAGATGACTCCGGGAAATAGTGACAGGAAGAAGAAGTAGGCGAGCTCCGCTGCACGGTTATACACACCGTCTTCGTAGGACGAGGTCCAGACACGCTTCAGGAGGGTCTTGACCGAGGAGACATGCAAGCGCCACGGAGACTTTCTGGGTAGCTTGTGAGCGGGGACGGGGGATGGCATCGCAGCACTCCTAAGCTCAGCAGCCCTCCATCGAAAGAGCGCTTTGCACACTCATCCAGACCTTAGGAATCGCAGATGCTCGGCGAGGTTGCACTGATTTGGCCAGAACGTCACGTGGAACCGCCGACATCGGACGCCGCTGGAATTCGACGATCTTCAAAACCAAACTGAGAAGCGTGGAGAGTGCACATACCCAAACTCATGGACGTCGTGAATGGGAACTACTGCTGGTCGCGACGGAAGGCTGATTTGGACCCGCTTACAAACCTTACGCCCATAAGCTCATCTCTCATCATGGAGGTGGCCGATGCGGAAGGAGATTGTTGAACACAGGGCGACGGCGAGAAGAAGCCCGGTTAGTGCTGAGTGGCTCGATCTGGACTCGATCGCTCACGTGCAGCTCACCTCAGAAGACCCAGCCTTCCCGATAGAAAACGCGCTAGGCACGAGCCCAGAGCGCAATGAGCGTGGGTGGCGCGCCGCCAGTGCCGGGCCGCAGACCATTACCTTGGGCTTCGACGCGCCGCAACACATCCGGCGGATATTTCTGCATTTCATCGAGCGCGAAACGGAGCGCGCACAGGAGTTTGTGTTGCGCTACTCTTCCGGGAGTGAGACAGATCGCGAAATCGTGCGCCAGCAATGGACCTTCAGCCCCACCGGCTCCACGCAGGAGATCGAAGATTATGCGGTCGAACTGGAAACTGTGACGAAGCTCGAGCTTGTTATCGATCCCGATCGTGGGCGCGGGCACAGTCTTGCGACTCTCAATACATTACGACTGGCTTAGGGACTTATTGAGGTAAACCTCGATTCTCAGCTCATGTAAACAGGGAGTGCCACTCGAAAGCGGTGCCGTTGCATTCCTTTGAGATGAGGAAAAATGCCCATCGTTGATTGGAGGGCGCGGAAGAAGGCAAGCTCGATCAGCCGTGTTTTTTAAAGGGCTTTCTGGTGCCCGGAGGGAGACTTGAACTCCCACAGCCGTTTCCGGCCCGCGGATTTTAAGTCCGCTGCGTCTGCCGATTTCGCCATCCGGGCCTGATCTGTTCCACTCCTCATGGCCAGCCCTCATCGTATCCGAAGCGCCGCCTCATTCGAAGCCACGCCACCTCGGACAGTGGTTGTAGGCTGTGGTCTGCGTCCAGCTAAGGAACATAACCACCGACATGCCGAAGAGTGCATCTATCCTCCGCGCCCGCCAACTTGGCCGCGCCCACCAACTTGGCCACGCCCGCCGACCTCGCCGCACTGTGCTGAGCGCGCTGGCTCTCGTGTTTGTAATAGCGATCGGTCGCGCGGCGCAGAAGGCCGATAGCTCCCCGGAGCTCTTCTCCGCGGTGATGCGCCGCGTGTCGGCGCAACCGGAGTTTCGCGAGCGCGTGCTTGAGGGAATTCGCGAGGTGCCGAAGTTCGGTGAGTTTCTCTCGCCCGATCTGGTCGATCGTCTGCGCGTCCTCATCCTCGGAAAGGAGTGGCACCGCGTCGATCACTTTCCCGCGCTGCCGGTCGCTGCCCTGAACAAGAGTGTGGATGCGGCGGTTCGGCTGGCAGGGAAGTCAACAGCCCCGCTGCAGCCGTCCGATCTGCTCGATACTGCCGAGTACCCGCTGGGGCAGGGCGCAACCATCGACCTCGATCATCCCGCAACGAAGCCAGGGTATGCCGACGATCCGACGACTGCGCAGCGGCAGATCGGCTTCAATCTCACGATGGGCGATGGACCCGATCCCGCGCTTGCGCCCATGCACGCCGAGAGTCGGCAGCTAGCCGCGGTGCTGAACCGGCTGGCCATGAACAATGCCGAGGGTGATGTCGCCCAGCAGCAGGCGATCGCGATGCTGGACGGGAAGAGCTTCACCGACGGCAGCGCGCTCCTCCACGAGCTGACGGAGAGCGGCCACCAGGTCACGATCACCGACGATGTCTACTTCGCGAACTTCGGCCACCTGCATGATGGCGGGCGCGAGGTCATGATGCCGTTCTGGATCGATACGCAGATCGCGGTGCCGGCCAGCCGCCGATCGCTGCTGCTGCCGGTCAGCCACTCCGAGCAGGAGCTGCACATACGCGGCCCGAAGTGGAATGCAGATGTCAGCTTCTACTTCGGCATCGATGGCAAGGCCGAGTTCCGGACCATGGATTCGCTCAACCAGAGCTGGGTGATGCATCGCGTCCTCTTTGCGTATAGCGACACGCAGCAGCAGGCGCGCGTGATGCGGCTCTTGAACGCGGCTGTGCGCGTCTACTATCACGCTCGCATGGTGCATCCTGAGCTGCCCTTTGGCGGCTATTACCGGCTGGGTGTCTGCCAGGATGTGAGCGCCGCGGTGGAATCTGAGCTCCAGGGAAAGACGGTTCTCTTTCCCATCACCCACGATCCCGCCTACTTCCCGCGAAACGCATCGACCGACCCAGGCGACCGCGAGTTTTTCACCGCGTTCGCCGCGATCCCATCCGACCGCGGCTCCGGATTGCCGCCCATCGATCGTGTCCTCGGGGCATTGCCTACGCTGCACTACAGCCAGATCGTGATTCCCGGTCTTGCGGGCGATCTGGAACGGGTCGACCTGGCCAACCGCCTGGGCCTGCTGCAGCGCACGCGTCCTTTGCTGACGTTGATTGCCTTCGTTGCCGCGTCATTGCTGGTGATCCTTGCGGGGTGGCGCCTGTTGCGCCGCCGCCCCCCGAGCACGCCGGCTAGTTAGCGCTGCGCGGGCGGCGTGGCCTGCGGCGGCGGCGTGGACTGCGCGGGCGGCGTGGATGGTGGAGGCTGCGCGGGCTCGGCTGGTGGCGGCGCGGGTGGCTCAGGCGCTGGCGGCGGTTCCGTCTCACCCGCAGCAAGCAACTCGATATCGAAGATCAGATCGCTCTTGGGCGGCATCGCGGGCGGCCGGCCGCGCTCGCCATACGCGAGCTGGTAGGGAATGAAGAGCCGGCGCTTGCCCCCGACGTGCATTCCGGCAAAGCCATAGTCCCAGCCGGGAATGACACCATGGGTGCCCTGTTGGAAGGTGAAGGGCTCATTGCGATCCACGGAGGAGTCGAACTTGGTTCCGTCCGCGGCGAGCCAGCCGGTGTAGTGCACGGTATAGAACTGACCGGGCTGCGCCTCTGCTCCACTGCCCGGCTTGATATCGATATAGCGAAGGGCAATTGCCGATTCCACCTTGCCAATTGCCGGCGGGATACCCGCGGGCAAAGCCGGCAGGGGATTCGCCGCCGGACACGGGGTTGCCGGCCGCCGATGGGCGGTCGTGGTTGTGTGGTGCGTCGTTGTCTGCTGCGCCGAGATGGTAACCGCGCATAGTGCGAAAAGTGGCAAAGACAGGCTGGCGATCTTCAATTGAGTCTCCGCATTGCGTGCTTCCGAAGTCGTAGATCAGGAGTGATGTTACCCGTTCCGTTTCGGGAAAGTTCAGCTTTAGTGGTATGCCCAAAGGCACGTATTCCCGTGGATACTCTGACTCACGTCAGTTAATAAGGAGCGCGCGATGGAGAACGGATCCAGTATCTTCCACCAGGCACGGCAGTTAGTACAAGAAGCAGATCGCAAGATTGAGGAATTGGAGCACCGTTTCAACGAAGCCTTCGAGTTCTCGCGCGACGAGCGCGATGAGCTGATGCCGCGCGCCTCTGACGAATATGCCAACTGGACCATCGAACTGGCGCCGAAAAGCCTCCGCGCCATCTTCCTGCTGACACCCAAAACGGGACGCGAATGGTCGCTGGAAGTGATGGACCCGGAGCACGGGATGCGCAGCCTCGGCCTCTTCCGCGGCGGCGACAACGGCGTCGGCGGATCGCGGCGTCTGCGTGCGGCCCGGGTGGTCAGCTCGATCGGCAGTTGGGTAGAGAAGGCCACCCAGATATCGACGCCTGCACAGCAGAGCGTTCCCACCTCACGCAAGGAGGCGCATATGCGCTCCGAGGCCAAGCCGGTTGAGGTGAAGGCAGACCTTCCATCGCGCGACCAGATGCCCATGCCTGCCGCGCCGCGCTGGCTGGACATGCTGCCGGATGCGCAGGGCATGCCGCTACCCGATGCTGCGGTGGCAAAGAAGAATGCGCAGGTCGGATTCGGCCTGGGCCGCATCTTCGGCGGCCGCGACGGAATGGCCGAACAGGCATAACGATAGCCAAACGAGGTTATGCAGAGGGTGGGCGCCGCAAGGCTCCCACCCTTTTTGCTTTTGCTGCCAAACGGCGCTGCGTTGACGGTCCGCAGGCGTCAGGTTCATGGTTATAGGTTGATAACGATCCTGCGAAGGCGGCATGCATGGACGCCAAGATCACCTTCACCGTGAATGGACGATCGCGCACCGTCACTACGGACCCCGATCGTCCACTGCTCGAAGTGCTTCGCGAAGATCTACAACTGACCGGAACGAAGTACGGTTGCGGCGAAGGAGAATGCCGCGCCTGCACCGTGCTGCTAAACGGCCAGCCCACACCCTCCTGCCTCACCTCCATTAGCAGCGTCGACAAGCAAGCGGTGCTGACCATCGAGGGACTGGCCAACGGCGGCAAGCTGCACCCGGTGCAGGACGCGTTTCTCGCCGAGGGCGCCTTCCAATGCGGCTACTGTACAGCGGGCATGATCATGGGCGTCGCCGGCGTGATGAAGAAGCATCCCGCGGCCGGCGAAGCCGAGTATCGGGCGGAGCTCGAAAAGCATATCTGCCGCTGCGGCGGCTATCCCAAATATGTGAGCGTCGTTCACCGTTTGACGCGCGGAAAGCAGACCCGAAAGGCGCGCGTATGAGAGAGACACCGGCAGACGGAGTGTCTCACGCGGACGCAGTGACAGAAGGCGAGTCACTGGAGCGCATAGCTTACGACTTCGGACTCAGCCGGCGCGCGTTTGTGAAGACGCTGGGCGCTGGACTGTTCCTTGCGGTGTCGATACCCGCGTTGCCTCAGGAGAAGGAGAGCGGACAGCGGAACCGAAATACCTTCCTCGGAAGCGGCGCGCAAAATCTGGCGGCGCGCATCCACCTGGGTGAGGACGGAAGCATTACCGTACTGGCTGGGAAGGTGGAAGGCGGGCAGGGCGCGCGAGCGCAGTTAACTCAGGCCGCGGCAGAGGAACTTGGGGTGCCGGTCGCCCGGGTGCAGATGATCCTGGCCGACACCAGCATGGTTCCGAATGACGGCATGACGGCAGGCAGCGGCACCACGCCGCGCACGGTGCCCGCAGTGCGGCGCGGCGCGGCGATGGCACGGACTCTGCTTGTCGATTTCGCCTGCACACAGTGGAAGGTCGAGCGAGCTGCGGTTGAGATGCGAGACGGCACAGTCGTTCACACGGCCAGCAAACGCTCGTGCAGCTACGCGGACCTCGCGAGGGGCGCCGCATCCGCGAACCTGTTTCAGCAGCCCATTCCGTCGGATATTGCGCTTACGCCGGTGAAGGAATGGAAGGTCCTGGGCACATCCTTTGCCCGGCCAACCGGGCATGACATCGTAACCGGCGCACATCACTATCCATCGGACATCGCCCGGCCGGGAATGCTCTATGGAAAGATCCTTCGCCCACCCGCGTACAACGCGAGGCTGGCCTCTATCGACCTTGCTCCGGCGAAGTCAATGCCGGATGTGATCGTCTTCCGGGATGATCTGTTCGTTGGCGTAGCTGCTCCCAATAGCTTCCGCGCGGAGCGCGCACTCGCCGCGATCTCCAGCACCGCGAAATGGGAGACCGTGCCGCAGCCATCGAGTCAACAGCCGTCGAGCAAGAACCTCTTCGAGTACCTGAAGCAGAATGCAGAAGGCGGAGTGCCGCAGAACCCCTTTGAGAGCGAGTTCGGGGCAAAGGTCCTGCGCCGGAGCTATAACGTCCCCTACATCCAACACGCGCCGCTGGAACCCCGAGCGGCGGTCGCGGAGTGGAAGGATGGACGGTTGACCGTCTGGACCGGCTCGCAAAATCCATTCGGGATTCGCACCGAACTGGCGCGCGCATTCCACATGACCGAGGATCAGGTGCGCGTAGTCATCCCCGATTTTGGCGCGGCCTTTGGCGGTAAACATACCGGCGAATGTGCAGTGGAAGCAGCGCGTCTCGCACGCGCTGCGGGCAAGCCGGTTTCCTTGCGCTGGACACGCGAAGAGGAGTTCACCTGGGCCTATTTCCGCCCGGCCGGCGTCATCGAGGCGGAGGCCAGTCTGGACCCGCAAGGCAAAATCGCGACCTGGCACTTCATCAACATCAACTCCGGCCCCAACGCGGTGGACACGCCCTATTCCATCGGCAAAACAGACTGCCGCTTCGTCCCATCGCAGCCCCCATTACGCCATGGCTCCTACCGTGGGCTCGCCGCCACAGCGAATAATTTTGCGCGCGAGGTCTTCATGGACGAGCTTGCCGCCGCGGCCGGCGCCGATCCGCTCAACTTCCGGCGGTCTCATCTGGAAAACCCGCGCCTGCGCGCCGTGTTGGACACCGCCGCCAGCCAATTTCACTGGCAGGAACTCGCAAACAGAAGAGAGCCCAACACCGCCATGGGGCTGGCCTGCGGGACGGAGAAGGGCTCCTACGTTGCGGCGTGCGTGGAGGTCGCGCTGAACCGCAAGCAGCACACGCTCAAGGTCCGCCGGATTTGCGAGGCGTTCGAGTGCGGCGCTATTGTGAACCCCGCGAATCTGCTTGCTCAGGTTCAGGGCGCGATCATCATGGGGCTGGGCGCGGCCTTGCGGGAAGAGATCCAGTTTGAAGACGGCAAACTCCTCAACGCCTCCTTCGGCGAGTATCGAGTGCCGCGGCTGGACGACGTGCCCGAGCTGGACATTCATCTGGTGAACCGTCCCGATCTACCTTCCGCCGGCGCCGGCGAAACACCGATCATCGCCATTGCTCCGGCGATTGCAAACGCCCTCTTCCGCGCCACTGGTGCGAGCGTCCAGGGCCTGCCGGTTCGCGTTTGAACGAGGGGCCGATGCGTTCGTGTTCTTCGTTGAGAAAACGGCTGAATCCGCGGTCTCTTTCATCGAGCAGAAGACCCGGCGTACAATCAGCCCTTTCGAGCTTGGTTTTTTCACCGCGATGAGTGCGGCGAAGTACATTGGGGAGGAAGCGATGCACAGGACACTACGCAGTACGGCGTTGGCGGTGTTGGGCACAGGGTGTCTGCTGGCCACCAGCAGTTGCGCCAAACACAGCTATTCCGATCAGTACTACCTGGTCGCCACCAATATCAAACTGCCTTATTGGCAGACTGCAAACAATGGTCTGATGAAGGCCGCCACTCAATACGGCGTCAAGGTGGAGATGCGTGGCACCGAGACGTTCGATCCGCAGGGCGAGGTGCAGGAGTTTGAAACCGTCATCGCGCGCAAGCCGGCGGGCATTCTCGTCTCCGTCGCGGACCCGGCCCTCATGCAACCCGAAATCGACAAGGCCATGGCCGCGAACATCCCGGTGTTGACCATCGACTCCGACTCCCCCAACAGCCATCGGCTCTACTTCATCGGCACCAACAATCTGGCGGCGGGCCGTCTGGGCGGACAGCGGGTGGTCGAAAAATTGCATGGCAAGGGCAATGTGGTCTTCTTCACCATGCCCGGCCAGCCCAACCTGGACGAGCGTCTGAAAGGTTACACGGACGCGTTCTCCCGCAACTCGGGAATCAACATCGAGAACATCGTCAACATTAAGGGCGACTCCGGCAACGCCTTCGACAATACGCAGTCGATGCTTGGCAAGACGGGCAAGGACAAGGTCGACGCGTTCATTTGCCTCGAAGCCTCGGCCGGCAAGGATGTCGCTGAAGCCTTGAAGCGCGCGCATGCCACAGATCGCGAACTGGTAGCCATGGACGTGGACGAGGCCACCCTGAACCTGGTGAAGGAGGGCGTGATCGACGCTACCGTCGGCCAGAAGCCTTTCACCATGGCGTATTACGGGCTGAAGCAGATAGTCGAACTGCATGAGAACCCGTTGAAGCAGCTCGACAAGGATTATGAGACCGACTCCTTCTCGCCCATCCCGGCATTCGTCGATACCGGTGTGACGCTGGTGGACAAGAACAATGTCGATCTCTTCCTGCATGCACGCCAGGAGGCAGCGCAGTAAGAGCAATTGCTTTCGCAACGCAAAGAGACCTGCCGTCGCGGCAGGTCTCTTTGTTTCCAGGAGTCAGGCTTTGGAGCGACTCAGGGCTTAGTCCGGCTCTTTTACATAAAAGCCATCCGGCGCATCGACGACGGTGTCCTTTTGTTTGCTCTCGAGCTTGAGCGAGTGAAAGCCGGGGCGCGCTCCGGCCTTATCCGGATTGAAGGTCACGACGGACTGGTGCGCCAGGTCGTTCTCGATCATGGCGTAGATGGCGGCGGCATTGTCCTTTTTCGTGAGCTCGAAGACGCGGCCGCCCGTCGGCGTCGCGATATCCGCGAGCACGCGCTTGCCGTCTCCCTTCACGCTCTGCTGCGGCCGGCGCTGCCCACCGCTGGGATATCCGCCAGGCGGCGGATACTCGTCGGGATACCCACCGGGGTAGCCCCCCGGATAACCGCCCCCCGGATAACCGCCCCCAGGGTAACCGCCCCCCGGGTAACCGCCTCCTGGATAGCCGCCGCCTGGATAACCTCCCCCGGGGTAGCCGCCACCGGGATATCCTCCTCCCGGATAGCCCATCCCGCGGCGGTTTGGATCGCGCTCCTGGTCGATTTTCTTTTGCGCTTTTTCAATCTCACCTTTCACATAGACGGCATAAATGACCGTGCCGGTTCTTTGCGCAGTGTCGATGGCGGTGCGCAGAGTTTCCTTGCTGCCCTCGTCGATACCGTTGGAGAAGAGCACCAGCACCTTGCGGCCGGTCTGCTTTGCGGTGATCTCATTGGTGGCGAGATAGATGGAGTCATAGAGCAGCGACTGCGCGCCCCGCCCCGATGTATCGCCGCCGGTATTCGGCTCCGGCGAGTCCAGCAGACTGGCTCCCTGCTGCAGCTTGTCCTTATCGGCCGTCAAATCCTGCAGGAGCTCCACCTCGCGATCGAAGTGGACGACGAATCCCTTCACTTTCGGAGTATCGCCCTGGGCGGACTTCATCATTGCCGTGATGAAGTTCGCGCTCGCGGCCTTTTCCTCTGCCGTCGCACCACGCTGGCCCCGGCTGGTGTCTACCAGGAGGCCGAAGACAAGCGGCTGCCCGGCCGCGGGGGCAAGCGTCAGGATGTTCTGCGCCGCGCCGTCTTCGCTAATTGTGAGCTGGTCCTTGGCGGGACTCGCGACCGGTTCGCCCTTCTTCTCGCGTACGAGCACCGGCACCGTCACCATCGTCGCGCTCTTCGGCGGCGGCGGTGTGGCAGGCGTGTCGGGCTTGGTTTGGGCGAAAAGGGGCAGGGGCAGCAGCCAACAGAGCAGTGCAGTGCGCAGCATGGTGATGGATAGACGCATGGGGCCGGAAGAAGGGTGCAGTACGCGGTATATGGGACGTTGCAACATCCACGATCCCATTATCATCCCATTCAGCGCAAGCCACTTGGGGCTGCTGCGACTGCCCGAAAATGCTGGCACACTTCTTTGAGGAGAAAGAATGCCGAACGCGAACTCGCTGACACGGAAAGAGTTGATTGAATACCTGAACGAAGATCTAGCCCGCGAATATCAGGCCATCATCGCCTACGTGAACTATTCGCAGGTGCTGAAGGGCGCGGCTTACATGAACATTGCGGACGAACTGGCCGTCCACGCCACGGAAGAACTCGCACACGCCCTGAAGATCTCCAATGCGATCGACTACCTGGGAGGCATGCCAACCGTATCGCCGAAGCCGGTAAAGACCTCCGAGAAGGCCGAGGAGATGCTGCGCTTCGATCTGGACAACGAGCAGGAGACTATTCGCCAATATCGACGCCGCCTGAAGCAGTGCGAAGAGCTGAACGAATATGCGCTCAGCGAGACCATCCGGACCATCCTGGTCGATGAACAGGACCACCTGGTTTCGCTCGCGACAGCGCTGGGCATCGACTCGCCGCAACCCGGAATCGCAGATTAGCCAGCCCGTAGGCTAGTGGCCCGGCGCTATTGCACGGCGTAAATGTGAGTGCCGCTGCCGACCTGCGCTGACTTGGCATGTGGCAGCGCAATGGTCGCGGTGGTATTCGGCGGCGTGGTCACGGTGAATTTGTGCGTCGCGGCGTTCCAGTCGGTTGTGACGGTGCCGTAGGCCGAATCGTACTTCGCGTGCACCTGCGGCAGAGTGGTGTCGAAGTGCGGACTGATCAGCAGATGATGGAATCCCGCGCCGGATGAGTCGGTGTCGATGCCGGCGACACGACGAAAGACCCACGCCATCACCGATCCGAACGCGTAGTGGTTGTAAGAGTTCATGGCCGGGTCGCCGGTGTCGCCGTTCCAGCGCTCCCACCACGTCGTCGCGCCTTTGCGCACCATGTAGCCCCACGATGGATAGGTATCCTGCAGCAGAAGTTTGTAGGCCATATCCGCGCGCCCGTTCTCATCCAGCACAAACATCAGGAAGGGCGTTCCCAAAAAGCCTGTCGTCAGATGGTTGCCATGCGCTTCGATGTCCTTCACCAGCCGCGCGGTCATGGCTGCGCGTAGGTTCTCTGGCGCGATGCCGCTGTACAGCGTGGCGACATACGCGGTCTGCGTGTCGCCGGCGACTGAGCCGTCATCCTTGACGTAAGCCTTGCGATAGGCATCGGCGATCTTCTGATACAGGGCTCCATACTTCTCCGCATTCGCCTTACGATCGAGCGCCGCCGCCATCTCCTTCATGTCGCGCGCCACGATCGCCCAGTAGGCGGTTGCAATCAGGTCACGCGGCGTATGAGGATCGGGCGCGAGCCAGTCGCCGTAGTTATTGCCAAGCTGGTTGCGCCGCAAATACTCCGGATTTCCGCGCTCGATGTAATCCATGTAGTGTTCCATCTCCGGCCAGGAGCGCTCGAGCAGCGCCGTGTCTCCATACTGCAGCCATGCAGCATAAGGTACGAGAATGCCGGCGTCTGCCCATCCCGGGGCGCCGGCTTCCGGCTTCAGCAGATCCGGCGAAACATCCGTGAACGATCCGTTCGCCACTTGTGCATCGAGAATGTCGTTCATGAACTTCTGCGTGAAGCTTGCCGTGTCGAAGTTATAGGTGCCGGTGCGCCAGAAGACGCCGGCGTCACCCATCCAGCCCAGCCGCTCGTCGCGCTGCGGGCAATCCGTGGGGATAGAAAAGAAATTACCGCGTTGTCCCCACAAGCCCAGCTCGCTCATGCGATTCAACAGATCGCTCGAGCTGTGAAATCGCATCGACGGCTGCTCCGCAAGGCTGTTGTAGACCAGACCGTCGATACTCTCCTTGGTCAGTGTGCCGGGATGGCCGGAGACCTCCACATAGCGAAAGCCGTGGAAGGTGAAGCTGGGTGCGTAGCTCTCATCGCCATTGCCGGAGAGCGTGTAGTAGTCGGTGACCGTCGCGTTGCGCAGGTTTTCGGTATAGATACTGCCATCGGGGTTCAGGCGCTCGGCGTAACGCAGCCGCACCACGGTGCCGCGTGGCCCGCGGACATGCAGCCGCACATTGCCCACCATGTTCTGCCCCATGTCGAAAACCGCTGGATGCGCGGCATTGCCTGGATCGAGCGACTCGGGATGCAACGTGTTGATGGTCGTGATCGGGGCGTCGGGCGACGCGGTGATCTTCATATTATCGGATACAGTCGCTGTTACTGCATGAGGCCAACCCTGCGCCACGAAACCAGCTTCGTTCCATCCGGGAATCTCCGCACGGGCATCATAGGCTTCTCCGCCGTAGATCTCCGAGGAGAGCACTGGCGCAGCAGCCGTTTGCCAGGTGTCATCAGTGCCGATCATCTCCTGATGACCGTCCTCGAATGTGATATCGAGCTGCGCACGCAGCAGATCCGGCCCGGCGAAGAAGCGATTGCCGCTCCACGTCAGCGGCGAGCCGTGCCATCCGCCGCCCAGCATAAAGCCAATCGTGTTTTTACCCGAGGCGAGCCGCGAAGTGACATCATAGGTCTGATAGAGCACGCGTTTGCGGAAGTCCGTGAAGCCCGGCTGCAGAAGTGTGTGCGGAGCTATGGGTTGGCCGTTCAGATAGCCGCAGTATGCGCCAAGCGCCGTCACCGTGAGACGGGCGGAGCGAATGCTGCCGCCTACTGAAAACTCCTTGCGGAGCAGGGAAGCGTCCGTCACGATGCGATCCGGTCCTGCGATGGCCTTCGCGCGATCGGCGCCCACGCTGAACGCGGCGTCGAGCGGGCCGACCTCCTGGGCAGGCATCCATGCGCCGCTGTCTCCGGATCGCGCGCTCCAATCATGATCGCTGACGATCCCCCGCTCGGTGCCGTTCTGATCGGTGACATGAATGGACGCGGCGAATGCGGCTGGCTCGGTCTGCGCTGCGTCCCGTCTCTTCGGGGATACAACACGCACCAGTATCTCGTTGTCGCCCGCAGCTCCGTTGCCGAAGCGCAGCTCCGGCGTGATCTCCTCCCAGTCAAAGGCGCTCCACTCCGTATGCTTGCCCGTCTCCTTCCCATTGACGGACGCCACGTACGCACCACGCGAGACAACGTGCAGACTGGCGCGCCCGGGTTTTTCATCCAGGTGCAGCACATAGTGAAACTCCGCCACCGTGCCTGGTGTCACATGCTGCGCATCGGCATTCGGAAGCCACAGCCAGCGCACCGTGGACAACTCGTGCGCGGCAGCGGGATCATCGCGCCGGATCCACTTTGCCGACCAATCGGAGGCCGACAGCAAGCCAGTCTCAAACCATGCCAGCGCAGACTCCTCCGGTTTGCCCTTGTTGTCCCACAGCCGCACCGTCCAGAAATATCGGGTGCGCGAACGCAACGCCGGGCCGCGATACGCAATATCGATCGAGTTCGGCGATGCAATACGACCGGAGTCCCATACATCTCCCTTGCCGCCACGGACCGCCTGCTCATCGCTCCCGACTTTGATCTCGTAGGCCTGCTGCATCCAGTTCGGCGCAGTCGCATCGCTCTGCCAGGCGAAGCGCGGTGAGGCAACGTCAATGCCCAGCGGATCGGTTCGATGTTCCGTCTCCAGGTGCACAGGAGATGCCATTGCCGCAAGAGTGACAGCCAAACCACTGGAACACAACAGAGCAGAACGAAAACGCACGGGTCCTCCCTGGCCAACCAAAATGTGCGAAACGCAACGAGCCATCATCGCACCTGTAGCGTCGAGGGCGGGCATAAAGACGAGCGCCCGGTACTACATCCTGAGCCACCCCGCAGATGCTATCCTGATCACGCGCTGGAGAGATGGCCGAGTGGCTGAAGGCGCACGCTTGGAAAGCGTGTTTACTCTAACGGGTAACGTGGGTTCGAATCCCACTCTCTCCGCCAGAGATTCGCTCGCAATCGGTTACGGACTGATGCAGTCCGTATCGCATCCAGTAGTCGAGCCGCCTGTTCAGTACAATCCCCCACATTCTGCAGCAACGAGGAAGGGGACTGTATGAGGCTAAAAGTTCTAGCATTGACCGCGTGTCTTTTGGGAACAGTGACGACCAGAGCGGCAGACGATTTGAAATGGCAGCACGGTACGCTGACGGCCACCGAAAGACAAAAAGTCAAAGAGGGAAGCACCACCACCCGCCATACGGACGCTTCTGCAGACAGAGATGACTACTCGTCGAATTCAAGAACGACGAAGTCAGACAACATCGAGAATTATCAGCTCTACACCATCGAGAGCGGCAATATCGTGTACGTCGGCAGCGAGCATCTGCTTTTCCCCTGGTCGAAGGCTGCGGATATCGACCTGGGGCAGACGGTTCAATTCGCGGTGAAGCGGGACAAGATGTTTATCCTCGACGCCAGCGGCAAGCAGCATAAGGCGACAGTGGTCAAGACATCTTTGAAAAGCGCGAATTAAATCGCGCAATAGACTCATCGAATTGAGTCAGCTTATGCGGCAGCTTCGGCCTCCGCATCCACCGTCAGCCAGTCGGGATCTTCGATAGCGCCACCGCCGCGGTAGACCCAGGCGTCGTCTTCCTCGGTAAAGCCATGCCGCGCGTAGGTGTCCCGGCCCGGCTCGTTGAAGGCCGTCGCTACATACCGGCCCAGAATCTGCTTGCCCCGCCCGGGAAAGCCAGCGCTGCGCTTTACGTGATTCAGCAGCGCGGTTTCGACTCCGTAGCCAAAGACGCGGCAGCTCAGCACGAAGACCGGAATTTCTACGCCGTCATCTGTCTCCCGCGTCACCGCAACAGACACGGTGCCCATGCTGCCAAACTTGTCGCGGGCATGGACGACGAGAACGCCGTGGGAATCGCCGTCGTACCAGCCTGTTACTTCGTTCAGCGTGGTGCGGCTTCCGCACATATTGAACTGGTTGGTGCGGTTGATGAGTTCGGCCACCCGCTTCAGCTCTCGACGCTCGGGGCGGCGGATGCTTACACGGAAGTCCAGCCGGCGGAAGAGCTCGCGCTGCTCCGCTGCGGCTGCCTCAGCATCTTCGAGGAACTGCTCCCGCTCCGCCCGTTGCTTGTAGGCCAGAGTGCGGTCCATCTCGTCCTGCTCGGGCAGAAGATCGGCGGCCAGCGACAAGCGACGCCACACCGCCTGCGATTCAGCGTCGAGCGCCAGCACCTCCGGCATCGTCTCCAGCACCATGGAACGTTCGTCGGCGCGATCGTCGATAAACAGAAAGTCCTTGGTCTTCAGATTGAGCTCCTCCGCGATGCGGCGGATGTTCTGCACCTTCGACGTCCAGTTGATCTGGCAGCAGACGAAGTCGTCCATTGTCAGTCCGGCACCATCCCAGCGGACGTTCTTCGGATCGTTCTTCGAGTTGATCGCGAGCAACAGCCCTTTATTGCGCAGCCGCTTCAGGGTTTTCTGCCGGTCGTGATAGTGGCTCACTTCGCCTTCACCAATCGCACCGTCCCACAGGGTGTTGTCCAGATCGCAGATCACGACCTTTTTCTTTGCCAGAAGCGAGTGCGCGAGGATCACATCGAGGTATAGCCCGGCGACGGCGCGGCCCAGCTCCGCAGGATGCTGCAGCCCGACATCGTAGAAGTGGCGTCCAAGTTCGTTCTCCGGCCGCGTGCGCAACAGACCGGCCTCATCCAGCAGGAAGAAGTGCGAGTAGCTTTCGCGGTTGAGCGTATTGATTTGCGCCGGGAGCCACTCGTTGACGCCGCGCCGCGCCATCGCTCGCGTGCGCTGCGTCAGCCGATTCTTGGCCAGCTCACGGATGCTGCCATCATGACGACGGATACCCGAGCTGTTGTGTACGAAGATCGGCGCCTCAAACAAGCTGCCCAGCAGCCGCATCACGTTCAGCGTATCTGCCCTGGCGCCGGCAAGCACAGCCTCCAGCTTGTCGCCAGCGATGAACGCAGAGCGCAGGAACCGCAGATGCGAATATTCCAGGTGAAATTCATAACTGAAGGGGCTGAAAAAGATTACGTCGAAGGTGCGCCCTTCAAGACCACGGAGATTGCGGAGTAATTCCGGGATCGTCTTCGATGTGGCAAAGGTCGACTCCAGCCGCAGACCCTGCTCCAGCAGGGGCGCCGCCAGAAACGCGACCACATCCAGATGCAGACAATCGCCGACAAACAGCACGCGCACCTGCCGCGTCGCTTCGCCCGCAACCACCCCCGCCACCTCATCGAGGAACGCCTCGATCCGGCTGAGCTCAGCAGCCGTCAGCAGCGGCGCCAGATATTCGCGGATCGCCCTCCGGTCCTTGTCGAGGATTTCCCTGCGCCGTGCCAGGCCTTCCTCCGCGCTGTCGCGCGGGTCGTAGCACTGCTTCAGCTTCTCGCCGATGTAGAGATCGCGATAGGTAGTGTCCGCGCCTGCGAAGTACAGCGCGAGATAATCGGCAAAGACTCGCAGGTCAGTCGCGATAAACGATCGCCGTGTTTCCGGATCGGTAGATGCTGCTTCTGGAAATTTCTCCCACCCGGCCAGAGAAGGAAGCAGCGCCGCTGCCAACGGCGTGCGATGGTCTTCAAGCGTCTGGACAAGCGGGAGACGATTCCTGGCCATACAATTTCGAGCCTACCATGCTCCGCACCCGCGTCAAATGCGGCCCGCATGCATGCTCTCATCGTGAAACAATTCGGTAGAGACACTGTAAAAATATGCGCAATTCAGGCAACCTTTCGACGCTGCGAAGTGAGCTGGGCGCACTGCTCGCGCTGGCCATTCCGGTCATCCTGTCGGAGCTGGGCTGGGTTGCCATGGGCATCGTCGACACCATCATGGTCGGCCGGCTTGGTCCGGAGGCCATCGGCGCCGTCGGCATCTCGAGCGCAGCGTATTACGCTCCGGCACTCTTCGGCATCGGCATCTTGCTCGGTCTGGATACAGTAGTCTCGCAGGCGTGGGGACGGCGCGACTTCGAAGTCTGTCATCAGTGGCTCGCGCAGGGCGTCTATCTCGTCGTCAGCTATACGCCGTTCGCCATGCTGGGCATTGCGGCGCTGCCACTGCTGTTCCATCGCTTCGGCATCAACCCCGCAGTCTCCGGTCCTGCGGCCGTCTACCTGCACATCCTCAACCTCGGCACGTTGCCGCTGCTGATCTACGCCGCATTCCGCCGCTACCTGCAAGGCGTCGGCCGTGTGCGTCCGGTCACCTTCACGCTTATCTCCGCCAACCTCATCAACTGGGGAGGGAACTGGGCGCTCATCTATGGTCATCTCGGATTACCGGCGATGGGGCTGAAGGGATCGGCTGTCTCCACGTGTCTGGCTCGCATCTACATGGCGGCGGTGCTGATCTTCTTTGCATGGCAGCATGAGCGGCGGCGCGGCCATCCGCTCTTCGCGCATTGGCCCACGCCGCACTGGCAACAACTGCGGGCACTTGTAGCTCTGGGAGCGCCCGCTGCCGGCCAGATCGTACTCGAAGTGGGGGCATTTGGCGTGGCCACGTTGATGGCCGGACGCCTCACCGCGGATGCGCTGGCCGCGCACCAGATCGTTCTCAACTGCGCCAGCACGACCTTCATGGTGCCGCTCGGCATGTCCGCAGCGGCGGCAGTTGCGGTTGGGCATGCTATCGGTGCAGGCGATCTGTCGCGCGCACGGCGTGCCGGATGGCTCGCGCTGGCCTGCGGCACGGGTTTCATGGCGCTTGCGGCCTGCGCCTTTTTGCTGCTGCCGCGGCCGCTGCTGCACATCTACACGCAGGACGAAACAGTTGTGTCGCTGGGCACACGCCTGCTCATGCTGGCCGCCGCCTTTCAGATCTTCGATGGCATCCAGACCGTCGCCACCGGCGCATTGCGTGGCGCAGGTGAGACGAGGCAGCCCATGTTCGTCAACCTGGGTGGCTACTGGTTCTTCGGCCTGCCGCTCAGTTACGCACTCTGCTTTCACGCGCAGCGCGGTGTCTTCGGCATCTGGGTCGGCCTCACTATCTCGCTCATCGTGATCGCGCTATATCTCCTCTGGCAATGGGCAAGAAAGAGTCATCGCATGTTGCTGCGCGGGGCTAACGCAGAAGTTGCCGCGCAGCCATGACGACGTTTACAAATCCACTATGGCGAATGGCGCCGGGTATGATTCTCGAGCCACGCCAACCAAAGACCCATACAGTTAATGAACGGAAGCTCCGCAGGTTCGCATAGCAAACTCCTAGTGCGGTCGCAGAGCCTTCCCAAGGCAGTCGCGCCATGCTGAATTATTGATGAGCCATTTCGATGATCGATGGGTCGGTCACATGGAGAGGCCCAAGCGAGCTTTCGAAGCGTCATCAAGAACGCGTGGCGTGAGACCGATCGTCTTGTCGAGAAAGGCGTCCACTATCTGCTTGACTTGATTAGCATATTGAAGGTGCCAATGATTGAGGCCATGAAGGGCGCTGAGCTGGCACAACTCGGAAGGTAGATCCAGTATTTCGCTCATCACTTTGAGACATGTCCAGTGAAGCTCAGGCTCTCCTCCCGGCATCCCGCCATTCGTCGGAAAGGTGTGCCACAACAGGTCCCACCACATGAAGCAGGCGCCTTGAAAGGGGTCGAACTCGGTGTCGGCTGGCTCACGAGCTGCAGGCGCAACAAAGCTTCGAAAGAACTCGGCCATAGCCTGAATGCACGCTACTCGCTCTCCCAAGACTACCTCCGGGCTGATGAGGGCGTAGCCTTGCTTGCCCGGCGATGATTCGCCAATTAGAAACCAGATGCCTTGAGCGACCTGCTCAAGGGAATACCTATTCAGCAGCTCTGGCCGCATGAAAATGCGGGTTAGGTATCTAACCGTGAGTGCATCGGTGAGATCAAGCACTTCCCATCGCGATTCGAATTCTTCGTCCCAGTACCACTCCGGTTCGCTAACCGGGTGGTCGAAGACGGTTTGGACCCACTGTTCAAACGTCGCACTCATCTTTACCTCACAAACGTTTCCGAGGTTGACACGCCCATTGTATTCAGCGTTGAAGATTCCGAGAGCCTTGAAGTAGTACTTTAAATATGCAATAAGTTTCTAACCGGCAAGGACGAACACAAACGAATGGCATTGCGCGATGACTGGACCAGACGACAGTTTCTAAACGGAGCAGCCGGCTCCGCAGCTACGTTCGCCCTTACTGGAATTGCGGAGAGTGCTTTCGGTTACAGCGCGAGCCCATCTGCGTTGCGCGGACGATATCTGACGCATGTATCGGTGGTGCGCGTGAATCAGATCGAGGTGACTCCCACTCACTCCATCGGGGACGACGAAGCTGCCGACAACAGTCCAGACCACATCCGCTCGCGGCGCGAAGCCTTCGAGAGAGGATGCCCCGGCGGCAGGATGACCTGGGCGATCAGTTGGCTGGCGCTGAACGACCAGCGACAAGAGTACAAAGATGCGCGCAAGCTGCTCGCCTCGTATCACGATAAGTATGGAGACGAGATCACCTTTATACCCGGCGGATATTTCACGCCGATGTATGACACGCGCGAACACAACCAGCAGACGATCCATAAGGCGCTGCGTTTGATCACCGGTATGGTGGGCAATGGATACCGGCCGCAATCCATAATTGCCGGCTTCCTGGATGCGGACAG
>JAUTWX010000193.1 GCA_030838385.1 Acidobacteriaceae bacterium | reverse complement strand
ACGTGCTGATCCTGCAGGGCATGCGTCAGCTCGTGCGCCAGCACCGGCTTCTGCTCATCCGGCGCAATCCAGTCCAGCATGTTCACCGTCTTGCTCTTGCTGTCGTAGTAGCCCGCGATCTGCTCCGTCAGCAGGCTCACGATGAACGGCCGCAGGTGGAAGTCGCGATCCAGCAGTCCGAACTTCTTCAGCACGATCTCGGAGCTCGCCAGCCGCTGCGCATCCTTGTCGTCCTTCATCTTGCTCAGGATGTAGCCCTCCACCTCGGCGCGATTGGTCAGCCGCCGCTTTACCGGGTGCCGGATGGAAAGATCGCTGTCCTTGCTGGCGAAACCCAGAATCTGGTCCACCGACGCAAACAACTCCTTCGCCTGCGCCGGGGTGATCTTTTGGTTCGTCTTCTGTTGGGTCTGCGGATTCTGCGGCGGCGCAGGTGTGCCCGTCGTTTGCGCCAGCAGCGGCAGTGCAGCCACCAGTCCTGCCGCCATCGCCGCGCCTATGGCTCGTTTCAACCTGCATCCCATCGCGTCACCGCCCCGCACCGCCCGTGGCCTGCTTCCAGAAGGCTATAATTTTCTGAAGGCTTTCGCTATGCAGGACACATCCTCCACCACTCTCGCTCACTCACCCGACGCGGCCGCCAGCCTCCCGGTGAGCGCGCCCACGGCACTTACCCAGGCGCTTGGGGCGTGCGCAGCGCCTCTCCCCGGATCTTTAGACGAGCTGGCCGGAGCCCTCAGCCTCCCCGTCTTCAGCGTTCTTTCTCAGGAGATCGCCGCGCTAACTGAGGGCGCCGGCGCCTTCGATCTCGGCTATCGCGGCCAGATCGCCGTCGGCAGCGCGGACCGCCTGCGCTGGCTCAACGGCATGCTCACCAACAACATTCAGAGCCTCCCCGAAGGCACGGGAAACTACAGCTTTGTGCTGAATGCGCAGGGCCGCATCCAGGGCGACTGTGATGCCTTCCATCTAGCCGACCACCTGCTGGTCGTCACCGACCGCATTCAGATTCCCGCCCTGATGGCGCACTTCGACCGCTTCATCATCATGGACGACGTCGCGCTGGAGGATATCTCCTTTACCCGCACCGCGCTCGGCCTCGCCGGCCCGCTGGCATCGCAACTGCTCGGCGCGCTCGGGATCTCACTCCCTGCTCCAACACAAGACAGCCTCTGGCTGATGCAGACCCGCATCTGCGGCGTACCCGTCCAGCTCACCGGCGGCTATGCCACCGCGTCGCCGCGCTTCGAGCTCTGGTGCGTCAACGAAAGCGTCCGCATGCTGTGGGATGTTCTGCTCGCCGCCGGCGCTATTCCCTGCGGTATTCGCGCGGCGGAAGCGCTGCGCGTGCTCGAAGGCACGCCGCGTTACGGTGTCGACCTCGGCGAGCGCGATCTGCCCCAGGAGACCAGCCAGACCCGCGCGCTGCACTTCTCCAAGGGCTGCTACCTCGGCCAGGAAATCGTCGAGCGCATTCGCTCGCGCGGAGCCGTGCATCGCCGGCTCGCGCAATTTGCGCTCTCCTCCGAGCCGGCCGCACTGCCGGTCGAGCTCACCGCCGCCGGCGCTACCGCAGGCCGCATCACCAGCACCGCTGCATACAACGGCACGCGCTACGGTCTCGGCATCGTGCGTAGTGAGACTGTCGAACGCCAGCCGTCCCTTGACTACCCCGGCGGCACAGCCACGCTCGTCGCCCATCCCCCGCTTGCGCGCACCGCGACACAATCCTCATAGGAAGGTTCATCATCATGCCCGACCAGACATCCGGTTTCACTGTCACCGATCGCCGCAAGTTCACCGTTGAAGGTGATCTGCGCGAGGGCGCCTCCGTGGCTGAAGCAACTCCGGCAGCGCAATCCGAGCCGGAGCCAGAGCCAAAGTTAGAACCGAAGCTCGGCCCGCAACTCGTCCAGAATGAGCCGCCCATCGAGAAGGAGGTCGTGAACCGCAACCTCGAGCCGCTTCCCGCCGAAGACGAATCGCTCGATGACGAGGCGCTTGCGCCCGAGCCGACGGCCGCAGAATCCGCGCAGCAGGACGCCGACTATCGCGCCTCGTCGAAAAAACTCGACGACATGATCTCCCAGGCCAATCCCGCCGCCCGCGATACTCTCGGCGGCCGCGCTGCGGAGATGAACTTCGACAAGCTCGTCCAGTCCCTCTACATGACCGCTGCGCTGCAGATGGGCGCCGGCACCCAGCCCGGCGAGCAGCCGCGCGTGGATATCCTCGGCGCGCGCCAGAGCATCGACATGCTCAGCGTCCTGGTCGAGAAGACAAAGGGCAATCTCAACGAAAAAGAACAGCGGCTGTTACAGAACGCGCTCTTCGAGCTGCGCATGATGTTCATGGAGATCACCAACGCCATCTCCACCAGCGCCCACAATCCAGCCGCGAAGCCGCCAATACGCTAGATGGGTGGTGGTTCGTGGGCCCCTTGATAGCAGCCCCTTGATCCCTTGATAAGCTCGTCATCCTGAACGTGACCGAAGGTGGAGTGAGGGACCTGCTGCACTCTCGGTCAATACCGGCGCGAAGCGCCGCACAGCCCATACACAGAAAGGTCCCGCCTGCCCGCTAACGCCAGCATCCTGTTTCTCGGCAGCGGCACCTCCATGGGCGTGCCCACACTGGGCTGCAGTTGCCGTGTCTGCACCTCCAGCGACCCGCGGGACCAGCGTCTCCGCCCCTCCATCGCTATCGAATGGCAGACGGAGGACGCTGAACCTGCATCGCATCGTGTCCTCATCGACACCGGGCCGGACTTTCGCCAGCAGGCGCTGCGCTTCGCTATTCGCGACATCGATGCTGTCTTCTACACCCATGCGCACGCCGATCACATCCTCGGCCTGGACGATCTCCGCCCGCTAAGCTTCTCGCATCGCGACCGGAAGCTGCCGCTCTACGCCGACCACACCACCGCGGAGGTGCTGGAGCGCGTCTTTTCTTACACCTTCTCCGCCAACGCCACGTATCCCACCCGCGCCCGCGTCGAGCTGCTCCGGCTCGATGGCCCGGTCGACGTTGCCGGCGTTACTTTTACTCCGGTGCCCCTCATGCACGGCAACCTCGAAGTCACCGGCTATCGCTTCGGCAACGCCGCCTATCTCACCGACATGAACAGCATTCCCGACGCGAGCCTTGCTCTTCTCGACGGCATCGAAGTCGTCGTTCTGGACGCGCTGCGCCCCCAGCCGCATCCCACTCATGCCAACCTCGCCGATGCAATCGCCTGGGCCGAGAAAATCGGCGCGCAGCACACTTGGTTCACCCACATGTCGCACGAAATCATGCACGCCGAGACGGACGGACAGTTGCCGCCCTCCATCCGCCTCTCCTATGACGGACTGCGCATTCCGATCGAGATCTAATCCACCATGCAGATCTTCCACGACCCAACCGATCTGCCCGCCGATTACGGCGCAACCGTCCTGAGCGTTGGCAACTACGACGGTGTCCACCTTGGCCATCGTTTTCTGCTGGCGCGGGTCGTCGAAGGCGCACGCTCGCTCCACGCCCGCTCCGTCGCCGTCACCTTCGATCCGCATCCCACGCATCTGCTGCGCCCCGGCGCGGGCCCACGCCTCATCACTCCCACCATCGGCGAGCGGCTCGATCTGCTGGCCACCACCGGCATCGACGCCACTGTGGTCCTTCCCTTCACCGCCGAGTTCTCCCAGCAGAGCGCCGAGACCTTCGCCCGCAGCGTCCTGCTCGAACGGCTGCACGCCGTCGAGGTACACGAGGGCGACAACTTCCGCTTCGGCTTTCGCGCCGAAGCCGGCGTGGACCAGCTCAGCGCCCTCGGCAAGCAGCTCGGATTCGCCGTCCACATCTACAAGCCACTCCAGGTGCGCGGCATGGACGCCTCCAGCAGTCGCATCCGCCAGCTTGTTTCCACAGGAGACGTACGCCGGGCTCGCTGGCTGCTGGGACGGCCCTTCTCTATTCTCAGCACGCCAGCCCCCGGCCGCGGCATCGGCACCCGCCTCACTGTGCCCACCATCAATCTCGCCGGCTACGATGCCCTGGTTCCCGCCGCCGGCGTCTACGTCACCCGCATGGCAATCGCCGCCAGCACGCCCGACGAGCTCTGCTTCGATTCGGTCACCAACGTCGGCACCCGCCCCACCTTCGCCGATGCCTCCTTCGCCATCGAAAGCCACCTGCTGGACTTCCGCCCGGTCGCACTGGAGGAGACCACGCCACTCTGCCTCACGTTCCTCGCCCGCCTGCGCGATGAGCGGCAATGGCCCTCGCCCGAAGCTCTACGCGAGCAAATTGCCCGCGATGTAGCAGCCGCCCGCCATTACCTGCGCCGTCTCCCGCTTCCATAAAGTCGCTTTCCCGGTCAGCCGGCTCCAACGCATCAGGGAAGCGCTGAACCGACCTCGTCATCTCGACCGGAGCCGTGGCGCGAAGCGACACCGGGAAGTGGAGAGATCTGCTTTTCCCGCCACAGCTTCAGGGTGCACTTGAACTTGTTCAGACAATCCTTAGACATTCATCGGCAAACTTCACTCGCTTTCGCGCCCTCGGGTGTAGCATTCCCGATGTCGTAGCTCTTTGGGGAGGAATATCCATGCACAAGTTTTGGAAGCACCTTCTGGCCCAGCTTTGCCTCGCTGTCACCGTCACCGGCGTGGCATTCGCGGCCGACACAGACAAGAAACTCACCGACCGCATCGACGCCGCAACCGCTGTCGTGCGCGAATTGATGGCTACTCCGGATAAGGGCGTGCCGCTGTGGGTCGCCGCCAAAGCTACCTGCATCCTGGTCGTCCCCGGTTACAAGAAGGGCGCCTTCGTGGTGGGCGGCCAGTATGGCCAGGGTCTCGCCACGTGCCGCAATCGCCATCGCTGGAGCGCCCCAGTTTTCGTGCAGATCACCGGTGCCAGCTTCGGCTTTCAGATAGGCGGACAATCGACTGATCTGGTCCTGGTCGGCACCAACCACAAATCCATGGATGACATGCTCAAGGAGAAGGTCAAGCTGGGCGGCGATGTCGCAGCGTCTGCCGGACCGGTGGGCCGCAACTCGCAGGCCTCCATCTCCGCGCTTGCCAACGCAGAGTTCCTCACCTACTCACGCAGCAAAGGACTCTTCGCAGGCCTCGACCTCACCGGCGACTACATCAACCAGAACAAGGACGATACCGCCGCCTACTACGGCAGAGACATCCACTACAGCGATATCCTCTCCGGCAGGACTCGCGTCCATCCCTCCGCGCGCGCGTTTGTAGCCGCCGTCTCCCAACTCTTCCGCGAAGGCCGAGCCACCAAGTAATTTGCACCTGGTTCAGCGACAAAGGCCCGCGTCGAAAGGCGCGGGCCTTCTTGTTCTTTGGCGTTGTGACTACAGCAAAAGCACAACCAACATAAGCCAGGCCACACTCCGAACGCCGACATCGTTCTTCCCAATTTCCGACACGGCCCCGCACGAATGCGAACAGCTTGTCTGGTTCATGGGGGAAGAAGGCAATCAACCGGAGACCGGGTGCCATCCTGCGAGCGCGAGAAAACCGAAGCTCCTCTCGCTGCCCTGTGTGTCTCGCTGCGGCTGTTGAGAACCGTTGCTCGTCACTGGGATCTTTTTCGCTGATGCAGCAGCCGTCTCCTGTTTGCCATGCGACGTGGGCATCTGTGCCGTCCATATTTTCGCGTGGTTGAGCAGGGCGACTCCCACTCCTTCGAGGAACTTGTACGGGTCGTCATCAAGCGTCAGATCGGCAAAACCATCCCGTTCATACGGCCGTGCTGAAACGGCGACTACCGGAATGTGCGAGCCAGACGCACGGATCAGGCAGGTCAGCCACCCTCGGTCCCTCTCCGGAATCGAGTGGCAAAGCACCATCAGATCGAAGTCCCCGCCCCTGAAGCGGTCTACCGCCTCTCTGACCGATGCTACTGAGGCAACGATGTAGCCTGCAGATTGCAATACCAGGTTGCGGGTTGCTAGCAGCGCCGGGTCCAGCCCGACGGACAGAACGAGAGTGAGTGGCATGAAAGACTTCCTTGATTTTTTTGCTTTCCGGCAAGTTCCCGACGGCGGCTACGCGAAACGAGCTTTTGCTTCAACTCACCCAGCGGATTCAGCCACCCAGATGCGCGGCTGCATTCGATCCAACGTCTTCCCGCGTGGCTGATGAAAGGAGGGCCTCAAAGTCAGTGAGAAGCATGCTCCGCGGAGATCACCGGACTCAGCAGCAAGTTCAAAACTAGTCCCGTTGTTTCGCCCCTGTATGTTCCATGTCGAACATTACGAGCGCCGAATATTCACCTTCGGCGTATGATCGCGCTGCATCTCTATACGCATTCCAGCCCGCCGCTTTCCGCCGGCTCCTTTGCGCCTCCAGGTGTGGGTCTCTTGGCTCCGCAACGCAAAGGGAGCTTCATGAAATCGCCTTCCAGTTCGCAGCGGCAGCAGCCGTACCGGAATTGCGTCCTGGCCTCCTTGCCCGCACCTGACATCGGCCGCCTTGCCCCTCATCTCGCGCCGGTGAGCCTTCAGGGCAATCGCAGCCTGCATGATCCCGGTGAAGTCATCGATACTGTCTACTTCCTCGAAGAGGGCATCTCGTCGGTCGTAGTTGCGATGGAGGACGGAACCACCATCGAAGTCGGCGTCATCGGTCGAGATGGATTCGTCGGTCTGTCCGCTGTGATGGGCAACGGTCGCTCCACCAATCGGACCTTCATGCAGATTCCCGGCCACGGTTTCAAGGTCAAAGCCAGGGTCCTTCGCGAGCAGTGCGAGACGTCCAGCGAATTGCGGTCGTGCTTAACGGGCCATCCAGGCTTTTCTGGTGCAGACCGCCCAGACCGCCGCCTGCAATCGCGCCCATGAGTTGGAATCGCGCATGGCCCGGTGGCTGCTCATGTGCCATGACAGGGTCCAATCCGATCGCATGCCCCTGACCCACGAACTGCTTGCGATGATGTTAGGCACGACCCGCAGCTCAGTCACCATCGCAGCAGGCATCCTTAACAAAGCGGGGCTTATCGCCTATGCCCGAGGCTACATGACCATCCAGGACCGGGAACGCCTCCAGCAGGCAGCTTGCGAATGTTATTCAACGGTATACGAGGAATACCGCCACCTCGGACTTCTGTAGTTTTTTCGGCAGGACACATGCCCTCTTGTTCCAGAGCAGGTGGTGTCCACAGTACATCACCCCTCGCCCCGAAAAGCTTGTGGATCTCCTCCGCTCGGATGGTGTTGAAGTCATAGGACACCTTCATCTGATCCGCCATGAACCCGAAGCGCTTCTGCTGCGACGGCTCCGGCGCATCGAGCGATCACCTTCATCAGCGGCTTCCCTGCCGTGGCAATCAGTCGGCATGATGCCCCCTATCGTCAGTCCCCTGGAAACCGCTCCTCATCCTTGCCCGCATCCGCCGCCTGCATAAAGTCCATCCAGATCGGCAACGCCGCCCGCGCACCTGTTTCCTTATCGCCCAGCGACTGCCGCGTGTCATAGCCCATCCACACCCCGCAAGTCACCGACGGCGAAAAGCCCAGAAACCAAGCGTCCGTGAAGTCGCTCGTTGTCCCCGTTTTGCCGCCCAGCGGGTGATGCAGCGCCGCAGCCGCCGCCCCCGTTCCGTTCGCCGTCACCTGCTGCATCAGCATCAGCATCGTGCGTGCCGTCTGCGCGCTGGTGGACTCGTTCACCTCCGCCTGGTCTTCGGAGAGCGTCATCCCGTCGGCATTCGTCACCCGCCGCAGCAGATGCGGTGTCACTCGCACGCCATCGTTGGGAAAGCTGCTGTACGCCGCCACCTGCTGCGCCAGTGTCACTTCCACCGAGCCCAGTGCCACTGGCAGGTACGGCGGAATGTCGCGTGTGATGCCGAAGCGATGCGCCACATCGATCACCTTCCGCATCCCGACCCGCTCCGCCAGCCGCAGGGCAGGAATGTTGCGCGACTCCGCAAACGCCTTCTCCAGCGTCATGTTCCCCAGATAATTCGGCTCGTAATCGTGGGGCGTGTACGGCCCCCCCGCCGTCTGAAAGGTCACCGGCGAATCGGCGATGCTCTCTTGCGGCGTCGCACCGTTTTCAATCGCCGCCGTGTATACATACGGCTTGAATGAAGACCCCGTCTGCCGCTCCGCCTGTGTCGCGCGGTTAAACTGCGACAGGTTGAAATCGCGCCCGCCCACCATCGCCAGAACGTCGCCGGTGCCATTATCGACCGCCATCAGCGCCCCCTGCGCGCCGGAGTCCTGCTCCAGCGTGCCGTGCAGCACCGGATCGCTCAGCGAGCTGTCAATCCGCACGTACACGATGTCGCCTACCTTGAACAGCTTCGCCGGATCCTTCTCCCCGGTCCACGCCCAGCCATCGGGCTGCAGACCAAGCCGCGCGTCGCTAATCTTTACCGTTACGCGGCCATCCAGGACCCCCACCACCATCCCGTGGAAGTACGCTCCTTGCGTAATCGGCAGACTCCAGTCCGGATGCCGGAAATTCTCCAGCGATTCGCCCGCCGCAAGCACATTCAGCAGATGCCCGCGCCATCCATGCCGGCGCTCGTACGCGGCCAGTCCATCCAGCACGCCGCGGTTCGCCGTCTGTTGCAGCGACATATCCAGCGTGGTGTAGACCTTCAGCCCCGCCTCGTGCACCGTCTCGGTGCCGAACTGCCGCTCCAGCTCCCGCCGCACCTCTTCCACAAACCACGGCGCCACACTGTTCGGCGGCGGCGCCAGGTGCAGCCCCAGCGGCGCGCCCTTGGCCTCATTCGCCTGCCCTGCCGTAATCGCGCCATCCTCCAGCATCGCGTTCAGCACCGTGTTCCGCCGCCGGAAGGCCCGCTCCGGATTCAGAATCGGCGAATACGCTACTGGCCCCTTGGGCAACCCCGCCAGCAGCGCTGCCTCGGGCAAGGTCAGCTCGCGCGCCGGCTTGCTGAAGTAGTAGTTCGCACCCCCCTCGAATCCATACACGCCATGGCCCAGATAAATCTGATTGCCATAGAGCGTGAAGATCTGCTGCTTGGTGAAGCTGTGCTCGATCTGGATGGAGAGAAAGACCTCCTGCAGCTTCCGTCGAAAGGTGCGATCCGGCGAGAGGAACAGATTTCGCGCCAACTGCATGGTCAGGGTGGATGCGCCCTGCGCCCGGCCATGGGACGTCAGATCGTGGTACGCCGCCCCCAGCACGCGAAACAGATTCACGCCCCAGTGGCTCTCAAAATTCTTGTCCTCGATGGAGATCACCGCCTGCCGCAAAATCGGCGGAAAATCGTCGTACTGCACCACGTTCCGCCGCTCCATGGCAAAAGAGCCGAACAACTGCCCGTGCAGGTCGTATAGCTCGGTCGTAGCCAGCGGCTTGTAGCGCTCCAGATCCGCGATCTGCGGCAGGTCCACGGAGTAGACCAAGGTGAGCCCGGCCAACGATCCCGTTGCCGCCGCCAGCAGCACCAGCAGCAGCAGCGCCAGCTTGCCCGCCACCTTGCGCGGGCCGTGTACGCGCCCGCGCAGCGGCGGGCGAAACCCGCCCGAACTCTCTCGGGGTCGTGTGGCTTTGGAAGCTTCAGTCAATGGCACAAATCAGCGCAGCGCTCGTGGCCGAGCATAGCACCTGACAAGGTGCAGGCGAAGTCGCCACCGCTGCATGACCTGGTCCCTTCCGCCCCGGTGCCTTCCGGTAGAGAACGCGGGTTGGGAACAACACCATCTCTCCCGACCGGACTCATCGCTCCAGCAGCCGACGCCTACGGCGCAACCGAGACGATCGACGCATGGCAATGACACCAACAACGAATGTCCACCATATCTCGCAGTGTCGGCATCTGAGCATAAGGGTGCTGGTGCCCAACCGTTCTCTCACCGAATTAATCCGCACTATGCATGGAAAGGAACGCACATGAGCGTGAAGACCATAGATGAATTGCTGTTGGACGAGCTGAAAGATCTCTATTCCGCCGAAAAACAAATCACCAAAGCTTTGCCCAAGATGGCCAAGGCCGCGGTCTCCCAGGACTTGAAAAGCGCCTTTGAAAGTCATCTGGAGGAGACTCAAAGCCACGTCGAGCGCCTGGACAAGATCTTCGAGACTCTCGGGAAAAGTCCGAGAGGCAAGACCTGCCACGGAATGCAGGGCCTGCTTGAAGAAGGCTCCGAAATGATGGGTGAATTAGAGAAGGGATCAGTCAGAGACGCCGGGCTTATTTCAGCGGCTCAGCGAGTCGAGCACTATGAGATGGCAGGCTATGGATCGGTTCGTGAGTTTGCCAGTCTTCTCGGGCAAAAAGAGATAGCTTCGCTGCTGGACGAAACGCTGGAGGAAGAGAAAGCAGCCGACGAGAAGCTGACTGGGATCGCAAAGAAGGTCAACCCCCAGGCCCTCAAAGCAAACAAGGCAGCCTAGCGGTTGCTCTGAAAAACAACCGGCCGAATTGAACAAGGGTTGTCATGCGTGAGCATGGCAGCCCTTTGATCTTTAAGCAGCCTTCTGCTTCAGCACATCCAGCGCCTTGTTGAGCTGATCATCCGGCTGCGCCTTGTGCTCGTTCGGCACCTGCGGAGCGCCCAGCTTGCTGGGCTTCGGCGTGGGCTGACCTTCGTCCTGGTCGTCCGAGTTCGAAGCGACCACGACATTCGGCTGCACCGCGTCATCCTGGATCTTCTTCCCATCAGGCGCGGCATACTTCGCAACGGAAAGAATCAGCGCCGAGCCATCCGGCAGCTCCATCGTCTTCTGCACCGAGCCTTCACCGAAGGTCCGATCGCCCACGACATCGCCGCGCTTGTTGCCCAGAATCGCCGCTGCCGCCAGCTCGCCCGGTCCGGCTGTGCCGTGATTCACCAGCACCACCAGCGGCACGCTGGTAAGGAACTTCGACTTCTCTGCGGTGAAGGTCTCGCTGGGATACTTCTGGCCGCTCAA
>JAUTWX010000187.1 GCA_030838385.1 Acidobacteriaceae bacterium | reverse complement strand
AAGATCGACGCGGACGGCACGACGGTGACAGTCGAAAGCCCGCAGGTGGCGGCGCCAAATTATGTGAGGTACGCGTGGCCGAATGCGCCGGCTGCGACACTGATGGATAGTGCAGGCCTACCGGCTTCGACGTTTACTTCCGAGAGTGTGCCTTCGCCGCCTGAGCATTGATCTCTTTCGGCTGAAGAGGCGAATCGGGTAAGCTGGCTGCGCGCGAAAGGTATCGTTAACAGGTTTCGCAGCAGCATCCATCCATCTGCCGGGAACTCTATCGCCGTGGAGGATCTCGCATGAAACGCTCGTCCCGTCTGGCGGCGCTGCTCACCGGGCTGCAGTGACGCATAATTGTCACTGTAGTACGCAGCACCTGCGATCCCTTCCGCGCGCACGAATCCGCGTGCCGCGGCACGGGTATTACTTCATTGAGATTTAATGTTAAGCGAGATAGTTTGAAGGCTTGATGAGATTGACTTTCCAGCCTCACCACGCACGATGCGCACACGGCGTGGGATGCATCGTCATCTTCCTACTCTCGCTGTCCTGCTTCGCGCAGACAGCGCCGCAAGCCACGGCCGGCGGCCAGCCCGCTGCGCCGCAGGTCATCCCGCTGGGCGAGGCGATCCGCCGGGCGCAGGCCAACGAACCGAACTTCGCAACGGCGAGCGCAGAGGCAAAGGCGACGGCCCTCGACCGGTCAATTTCACGCGCGGCGCTGCTGCCCAACGCGATGTATCACAATCAATTTCTCTACACGCAAGGCAATGGCATCGGCACGACGAAGGCCGCCGATGGCACCGTGACGCCGGCGCCGCCGATTTTTATCGCCAACAACGCGGTGCACGAGTACATGAGTCAGGCGGTGGTGAACGAGACGATCGGGTTGAAGCCTGTCGCCGATGTGCGGCTGGCCGATGCAACAGCTGCGCGGGCAGCTGCCGAGTACGAAATTTCACGGCGCGGGCTGGTGGCTACGGTGGTGGGACTCTACTACAGCCTGACGGCAAGCGAGCACAAAGTGACGGTGGCCGAAAGGGCGGAAAATGAAGCAGCGGGCTTCACCGATCTGACAGGCAAGCGCGAGGCCGCGCGCGAGGTGGCACACGCCGACGTGGTGAAGGCACAGTTGCTGCAGCAGCAGCGCGAGCGCGATCTGGCGGACGCGAAGCTCGCCGCGGACAGGTCGCGGCTGGAATTGGGCGTGCTGCTGTTTCCCGATCCGCGAACGAGTTACGCCACGGAAAGCACGCCGCTGCCGGTGATGCCCTCGCGCGCCGATGTGGAGGCGCAGGCTACCGCGCACAATCCAGATCTGAAGAGTGCGCTGGCCGCAGTACACATGAGCGATGCGGAGGTGCTGGGTGCGCGCGCCGCGTACTTGCCCGATCTCGCACTGAACTTCAACTACGGCATTGATGCCGCGCAGTTTGCCGCGAAGGGAGCGAATGGCGTGAGCAATCTGGGCTACTCGGCGAGCGCGACCGTGGACATACCGGTATGGGACTGGCTGGCGACGCCGCATCGTGTGAAGCAGACGGAGATTCGGCGTAATGCCGTACGTGTGGCGCTGACCTGGACCCAGCGGCGCCTGGTTGCGGTGCTTGATGAGGCGTACGCGGAAGCCGCGGAGGCGCAGCGCCAGGCGGCATCGCTTGACCTGAGCGCCACGACGGCGGCAGAGAGTCTGCGGTTGACCAAGCTGCGCTACACCGCGGGTGAGGCGACTGCGCTGGAGGTGGTGGACGCGCAGACGGCGCTGACTACAGCGGAGAATGCGCGTGAAGATGGTGTGGTGCGGTATGAGACGGGCTTGGCCAATCTGCAGACGCTGACGGGGACGTTGTGAGAATGAGAACGCATAGAAACACACGATGCTGCTCGTTGGTGATGTTGCCGGTGATTGCATTCGGCATTGCGTCCATAGCCGGTTGCAGCAAGAGCGAGAGCACGCCGGCGCCGCTGGTAACGGTGCAGGCGGAGCATCCGGAGCTGCACGCAATCGCGGAGCATATCCCGGCCGATGCGGTGCTGGCGCCGCTGGCGCAGGCCGCCATCTCGCCGAAGATCACCGCTCCGGTGCGCCACTTGTATGTGCAGCGCGGCTCGCATGTGAAGGCGGGGCAGTTGCTGGCCACGCTGGAGAATCGCGACCTGACCGCGGCGGCGCTGGACAATCGCGGCTCCTACACGTCGGCGCAGGCCGCATATGCAACGGCGACGCAGGCACAGGTGCCGGAGGACTACCAGAAGGCGCAGCTGGATGTGGCGCAGGCGAAGGCGAATCTGGATCTGAACCAGAGCATCGTGAATGCACGCAAGCAGCTCTTTGCCGAGGGAGCGATCCCAGGCCGCGACCTGGACACGGCGCAAGCCGCGCTGGTGCAGGCGCAGGTCGCGTATGACATGGCAGCGAAACACTTGGAGTCGCAGAAGAGCGTGGCGCACAAGGCATCGCTCGAAGCGGCGAAGGGGCAGCTTACCTCGGCTGAGGGCAAGTATCAGGGTGCGCAGGCGCAGGTTTCCTACTCGGAGATCCGCAGCCCGATCTCCGGCGTAGTGACGGATCGGCCGCTCTTCGCGGGGGAGACGGTAGCTGCAGGATCGACGCTGCTGACCGTGATGGACACGTCGGCGTTGCTGGCGAAGATCCATGTGGCCCAGCAGCTTGCGCAGCAGATGAAGGTGGGCGACGCGGCGACGATCACGGTGCCGGGCGTTGCCGATCCGGTGCCGGCGAAGGTTTCGCTGATCAGCCCGGCGCTCGACCCCGGCAGCACGACGGTGGAGATATGGCTGCGCGTCGACAACAAGAAGGGCACGCTGAAGGTGGGGACGCCAGTGCATGCCTCGATCGTGGGCAGGCAGGTGCCACAGGCGCTGACGGTTCCTTCGTCCGCGCTGCTGAGCGCACAGGATGGCAGCAAATCCGTGATGACGGTAGGCACGGATGGCACAGCGCACAGCAAGCCGGTAACGGTGGGGATCACGGATGACGGACGGGTGCAGATCACCAGCGGCTTGACGGTTGGGGATATGGTGATCACCTCCGGCAACTACGCGCTGGAGGATGGCACCAAGGTAAAGATAGGCGCGGCTGGCGACACAGACGAGGGAGCGAAGAAGCCGGGTGCGGCGAAAGGAGCGAGCGATCAGTGACGACCCCAGCGCTGCCACCGGCCGAAGCGACCTCCCAGACGGATCCGCAGCAGGAGCCGCACTTCTGGCTGTTCAGATTTCGCACCACCATCTTCTTCTTCCTAATTGTGCTGACCGTTGCCGGCATCTATCTCGCGACCCAGATACCCATCTCGGTCTTTCCGACGACGAATTTTCCGCGTGTGGTGATCGGCGTGGACAACGGCGTGATGCCGGTGGAACAGATGCAGGTCACCATCACCAAGCCGATCGAGGATGCGGTGAACATCGTGCCCGGGCTGGTGACGGTGCGCTCGACCACGAGCCGCGGGTCCGCCGAAGTGAGCCTGTTCTTCAACTGGGGCGTGGATATGTACCAGACGCTGCAACTGGTGGATGCAGCGTTGAGCAAGGTGCAGCAGTCGCTGCCGCCGACGGTGAAGCTCACTACGAACAAGCTGACCTTCGCCACGTTTCCCATCCTCGGCTACAGCCTGACCTCCGACACCATGTCGCAGACGGCGCTGTGGGAGTTGGCGACCTACGAGCTGAAGCCGCCGCTGAACCGCACTCTGGGTGTGAGCATGGTGACGGTGCAGGGCGGCAAGATTCCGGAGTACCACATCGTTCCAGATATGGCGCGCATGCAGGCTTCGGGTGTGACCATCACCGATCTTTCGACCGCGGTGAACGCATCGAACATCATCGACTCCCCGGGACTGTATGAGGCGAACCACCAGCTGATCCTGGGGCTGATCGGTGCACAGGTACACGACGCCAACGAGCTGAGCCAGTTGATTGTGAAGACGACGCCGAGTGGCGCTCCGGTGCACGTCTCCGATGTCGGCACAGTGGTGAAGGCAGTGATGCCGGTCTACACCGTGGTGACGGCGAATGGAAAGCAGGCGGTGCTGCTGAACATCACCCGGCAGCCAGACAGCAATACGGTGGCGGTGGCAAACGCGGTGAGCGCGGAGGTAGCGCAACTACGTAAGAAGCTGCCGCCGGGCGTGCGGCTTGAGCCGTACTACGACCAGTCCGAGCTGGTGCGGGAGAGCATCGGGAGCGTGCGCGATGCGATCCTGATCGGCCTGGTGCTGGCCTGCGTGATCCTGTTCCTCTTTCTCCGCGACTGGAGCTCTTCGGTAATTGCCGGACTGGTGATCCCTGTCACCGTGGCAGTGACGTTTGTCTTCCTGAAGATCATCGGCGAGAGCTTCAACCTGATGACGCTGGGCGGCCTGGCGGCAGCGATCGGCCTGGTGATCGACGACGCCATCGTGGTGGTGGAGAACATTGTGCTGCACCGCGACTCCGGCGAGACGCGGGTACAGGCAGTGCGCAAGGCGCTTGCAGAGGTCACGCGGCCACTGGTCTTTTCGACCATCACACCCGTGGTGGTCTTCCTGCCGCTGATTGCGGTGACCGGCGTGACGGGCGCTTTCTTCCGCGCGCTGGCCGTCACCATGACAGCGGCGCTACTGACTTCGCTGCTGCTGGCGCTGACCTGGACGCCGGCGTTGGGCCTCACCCTGTTGCACGATCGTTCTGCGAGTGACACGAGGCATCACGCCGAGCCGGGGCGCGTCCTGGGACGCGTGCTGCACTGGCATAACCGTGCACTCGGCTGGTC
>JAUTWX010000292.1 GCA_030838385.1 Acidobacteriaceae bacterium | reverse complement strand
CTGTGGAGGTTTTATGTACGCGGTGATCCGCACTGGTGGGAAGCAGTATCGCGTGGCGCCTGGTGATGTGCTGCGCATTGAAAAGACCGGAGTCGAGGCGAATGAGACGATCGAGTTCAGCGAAGTGCTGGCGGCTTCGACCTCGGAGGGCGCCCTGGACAAGCCGCAAAACGCCAAGGTAACAGCGACGGTGCTGGGCGATGGCCGCGGCGACAAGATCCTGGTCTTCCACTACAAGCGGAAGAAGCAGTACAAGAAGCTGCAGGGACACCGGCAGGCCTTCACACAGGTACGCATCAACGAGATCGAAGTAGACGGCACGACCTATCGGGCGGAGAAGTAAGCTCCCGTAAGGATTCAGAGGACTAAGAGATGGCACACAAAAAAGGTTTAGGCAGTTCGAAGAATGGTCGCGACTCCAATGCTCAGCGGCTGGGCGTGAAGCGGTTTGCCGGCGAGGTTGTGCCCGGCGGCTCGATCATCGTGCGGCAGCGCGGCACCCGCATCAAGCCCGGCCTGAATGTCGGCCGCGGCAGCGATGACACGCTCTTCGCCAAGATCACTGGCAAGATCAAGTTCCAGGACAAGGGCAAGAGCGGCCGCTTCGTCTCCGTGGAACCGGCCGAACTAACCACCGCATAACATCATTATTGTTTTTGAAAACAACAAAGGCCGGAGCATCCTGCTCTGGCCTTTTGCTTGTCTGTACCCGGCTGTTGTTGTTCGGCGATTCGCTCAGCGCGCTCCAGGCGGCTCCACTTCGTTCCGGCTGAGCACGCGATCCACCACGCGCTCCACGTCCTGCAGAAAGAAGGGCATGGGCTCCGGCTGACCGAGCGCGATGTGCGGCACCGGCTTGCCCAGGGCGACCGCGATCTCGTTCCACTTCTGCAACTGCGAGCTGCTCTGCAGGCGGACCGCGGTGCGCTTGGGCTCCTTCATCAGCAGGTAGACCAGCCAGACGCAGGCGGCGACCGCGCTGCCCGCTTCCCGCACCAGCAGCCAGGGCAAGAGCTGGGACTGGGAGCGCAGCAGGAACAGGAAGCAGACCGCATCTACCACCGCGAGAACGCCGAAGCCGAGCGTGACGCCGACAATCCGGCTGCGCCAGGAGATGCCCAGCGCCTGCGCGGAGAGCAGGATGAAGGCCACGAGGCAGAACTCCAGCACGCTGACGCAGCGCATGGCCTGCAGCACCGTGACCTGCAACGAATGCGCGCGGAAGAACAGCGGCACAATCGCCGGCACCACGGAGAGCGCAACAGAGACCACAGCGACCCAGCGAAAGGCCACCAGTGCCAGGCGGCGGAGGCCGGGCAGCGGCTCCAGCGCGTCGCGGAAGATCTGCTGCACGGTGAAGAAGGTGAGCAGGCCGGAGGCGCCGTAGGCCACACAGAAGAGCGCGAAATAGACCGTAGACTCGCCGCCGGCCAGCACGCCAGGGAATCCGAGCAGAGCGCACACCAGAGTGCCGCCGATGGCGTTCACCAGCAGGTAAGCGCGCATCGCGGGATAGATACGGTCCTTCCGCAGAACGCAGACATAGGCCGCCAGCAGCAGAGCCGTCTGCAGGACGGTGACAGACCGGAGCCAGAACAGGACGGATTGGAAGGAGGGCGAAAACATGTGCCTTATCGAAGATAGCCCGCCCGGAGCACAGCTCTCAATGTAACGCCACCGTTTTGGAGTAACGATGGGGCATTACTCTCGACTCCAACGGGTCATCTTTCGCCTTGTGTTCGTTCGTTCCGAGGACATTGGCAAACGGCTCGAAAATCCACCGCAAAGTGCTGATTTTGCGCCGCGAAGAAGCTTCTCCAGGAGGGCCCGGAAGAGCCCTGCGCGTGATATCATAATGATATCGACAGGGATGACTCAAGTCTTTTGGATACAGCTATTTAGTTAGCTGATCCGATCTTCTGAAATCGCCCTGAGCAGTGACGGAGTTTCATGTCCACTAAAGAGATCGCCGCAGCAATCCTCCCGCCCCAAGAAGAGGAAGCAAAACCATCCAAGAACGGCAGTTACACCGGAAGCAATATCAAAGTGCTCGAAGGCCTGGAGGCGGTGCGCCTGCGGCCCGCGATGTACATCGGCTCTACCGGAGAGATGGGGCTGCATCACCTGGTGTACGAGGTGGTGGACAATTCCGTCGATGAGGCGCTTGCCGGACATGCAACGCGCGTCGAAGTCACCATTCACTTCGACAACTCGATCACGGTCGTCGACGATGGCCGCGGCATTCCCGTCGATGACATGGAATTGCCCGGCGGTGAAAAGATGCCGGCGGTCCAGGTGGTGCTCACCAAACTGCACGCTGGCGGCAAATTCGATTCCTCCAACTACAAAGTGTCCGGTGGCTTACACGGCGTGGGTGTCTCCTGCGTGAATGCGCTGAGCCAGGCTTTCGATGTCGAGATATGGCGCGACGATCACACGTACGAGCAGGAGTATGCGAAGGGGCACCCGATTTCGAAGCTGCGCCAGACCGGCATCAGCAAGCGGCGGGGCACGAAGGTCCACTTCCTTCCGGACAAGTCCATCTTCGCCGTCACGGAATTCAATTACGACACGCTGGCGCAGCGGTTGCGCGAGCTCGCTTTCCTGAACAAGGGCCTCGTGATCACGCTCACCGACGAGCGGGTGACCGATCCCAAGACGGGAGAGGCAAAGCGCACCGAGTTTCGCTACGCGGGCGGCATCGCCGAGTTCATCAAGCACCTCAACAAGGGCAAGCAGGTGCTGCACGACAAGCCGATCCACATGGAGGCTGCGCGCGACAGCGTCGAGATTGATATCGCTCTGCAGTACAACGACGGCTACTCCGAGACCGTCTTCTCGTTTGCCAACAACATCAACACCGTCGATGGCGGTTCGCATCTCTCCGGCTTCCGCACCGCGCTCACGCGCACCATCAACAGCGC
>JAUTWX010000097.1 GCA_030838385.1 Acidobacteriaceae bacterium | reverse complement strand
TGAGGTCCTTCCATGTACCGGCGACACCCGGCACCTGCGCCTGGCCGCCAAGGCGGCCTTCGGTGCCGACTTCGCGCGCGACGCGCGTGACTTCACCGGCGAGGCGGTTGAGCTGATCGACCATCGTGTTCAGCGTCTCTTTGAGCTGAAGAATTTCGCCGCGCACATCGACGGTGATCTTGCGCGAGAGATCGCCGTTGGCGATCGCGGTGGCCACCTCGGCGATGTTGCGGACCTGACCAGTCAGGTTGCTGGCCATGAAATTGACGTTGTCGGTGAGGTCCTTCCAGGTGCCGCCGACGCCGGGCACCTGCGCCTGGCCGCCGAGTTTGCCTTCCGTGCCGACTTCGCGGGCCACGCGCGTGACTTCGCCGGCGAATGCGTTGAGCTGATCGACCATGGTGTTGATGGTGTCTTTGAGCTCGAGAATCTCGCCCTTCACGTCCACTGTGATCTTGCGCGAGAGATCGCCGCGAGCGACAGCTGTCGTCACTTCGGCGATGTTGCGTACCTGTGCCGTGAGGTTGCCGGCCATCGCGTTGACCGAATCGGTGAGGTCCTTCCAGGTGCCGGCCACGCCGGGGACGACTGCCTGGCCGCCCAGCTTACCGTCCGTGCCGACTTCGCGGGCGACGCGCGTCACCTCCGACGCGAAGGAGCGCAACTGGTCCACCATGGTGTTGATGGCTTCCTTCAATTGAAGGATCTCGCCGCGGACGTCGACGGTGATCTTGCGAGAGAGATCGCCGCTGGCCACGGCAGTAGCGACTTCGGCGATGTTGCGCACCTGACCGGTCAGGTTGCTGGCCATGGAGTTCACCGAATCGGTGAGGTCTTTCCAGGTGCCGGCCACGCCTGGCACATGCGCCTGGCCGCCGAGCTTGCCGTCGGTGCCGACTTCGCGCGCGACACGCGTGACTTCGGCAGTGAAGATGCCGAGCTGCTGGATCATGGTGTTGACGATGCTTGCCGAGCGCAGGAACTCGCCTTCGAGCGGTCTTCCGTCCACATCCAGACGCACCGTCTGGGTCAGATTTCCTTGCGCGACGGCGGCGATGGCGCGGGTCACCTCTGTGGTGGGCCGCAGGAGATCCTCGACCAAGGTGTTGACGGAGACCTCCATCGCTCCCCAGGAGCCGCGATGTTGCTCGAAGCGCGTGCGTTCCCGTGTGCGGCCCTCTTTCCCAATGGCCTGGCCGACGCGGGTCAGCTCCGCAGCCATCTGTTCATTTGCCGCGACGATGTCGTTGAAGGTGTCCGCTATCTTTCCGTGAATGCCGGTCCAGGCCACGGGCAGGCGGACGGAAAAGTCGCCTTTGCGCATGGTCTGCAGACTTGCCAGGATCAGGGCGAGATCATCGCCAGCGGATTGATTCGAGGAGGTACCGTTATGCCCGTTCTTGCGGGATTGGGCCGCAGCGGTGGCCGACTTTCGGGGCCGAGCAGCTTCGCCGGATACTGCCATAGATGTCTCCGTGGTCTTTTCTGTATCAGCAGCCTGCGCCGCCGCCGAGGTATCGAATCGCCGCTTTTGAAGCGGATCGGAAGATGTTTTCATACTGACCTTTCCATCCTAAACACGGAGGCCGTCCCGATGACAGGCCGGACGTGTAAGGATCTGCCGAGTGCGGCTTCTGCATGGTGAAGAACCGGGAAGTCTCACGTGGAATCCCCTTGTCAGGGAAGTTGAATCAGAGGAAGTTAAGCATTGAATCGTGTGGATAGCGGCATTTTAGATGGTGAAATGAAGCCGAAAGTTTGCCACGCATTTTGCGACATGGCGGCATTGATACAATAGGCGGACCGGGTGCGTTACCGTGAAAGCCGTTTGCACTGAGCGGCTTACCAAGCGGAGAGGTGGCAGAGCCCGGTTGAATGCAGCTGACTCGAAATCAGCCATAGTCGCAAGGCTATCGGGGGTTCGAATCCCTCCCTCTCCGCCATAGTTCTCGATCCCCGCCCAACTTTGCGGATCTTCTTTGTTTGGCGGCTTGTTGCGCGCGGAGCTATGGCTTTGCCGGCCAGTTCAGGAAAATGGGATTGCTCAGCAATTGAAGAGTGCCAACGGCGGTTCGAACCTCCGCCCGCAACCAGTGGCGCTGGCCGTCGCTTGTCCAGCTGGCTGTCTTGTCTGCTGAATCGCCCGACAGGGACTCTGGCGGTAATGTCGGGAGCTCTTTGCCGTCGAGCACCCAGCGCAGCGTGGACCCGGATGCGCCGGTGACATGCGCGGCGAGCGAGACGCCGTTGTTGCGAGCTGCGGTCAGCTCCTCGCCCATGGCAGCTTGGATAGCACCGTCGCTGGCCTGCAGGTCAATGATTTTGTCATGCGATGCTGTCAGGTCGATGCACACGTGCCCTTTGCGAATTGCATCGAGGATGCCGTTTACCGAAAGCTCCTGCGCGTGAACTACGGTCGTTGGATGGCCAATGGTACCCCGTTCCGGGCGGTGGGTGTCGCTGCCGCCGATGGCCACGAGGCGATATCCCCTGGCTAGCTGCTGCTCCCAGAAGCGAATATCGGCTTCGTAATGCTTCGGATCTTCGCCGTTGACGGCTTCGATGCCGTTGACGAGATTCCACTCTGTGACAGACCAGCCGCAGCCGATGCAGCTGGCACCTGTGGGATCGCCAGGATGATTGACAGAGACAACGGCGCCGGCAGCCTGTGCGGCGCGGAAGACCTGGTTGATGGATGGAGCGCCTCTGGCTTCGGAACGGAAGTCGAGGAACTCTGTCGGACCGAAGACGTTCGCGTGTCCGGAATAGGTCGTCATCTCGCGGCCGGGGATCAGCAGGATCTGATCGAAATAAGGCTGCAGCTCGCGTTCAGCATCATAGTGCGAGATGGCGTTGTGGTCGGTGATGGCGATGAAGTCCAGCTTGTGCTGCACCGCTTCCTCAACGGTGACGAAGACAGTGCATGGCACCATCTTTCCCGATTGACTGGTGCAGGAGCCATCGCTGTGCGCGGTGTGCATGTGCAGATACCAGCGATCGCCGATTGCAATGGGTGACGTGATGAAGCCGGTGGTATCTACTTCGTTCGTTCTTGCGAAATGTATGTGCGCCTGGTAGCTGGAAGTGTGCCCTTCGCCGAGATACGCTACGCCGATGAGCAGCTTCCAGGTGCCGGGAAGCAGCGGTCCGGGAAGATACGATGGCGTTGCATCGGCGATGCCGATGCTGAATGCGTGTTTGTTGCCGCCGCTCGAGCCGCGAAAGCGTTCTGGATCGAGCAGGCCAAGATCGAGCGTGATGTGGTCTTCTCGGCCGGTGTAGCTGAACGAGACATCCAGCCGTTTGATGCCGGAAGGCACTTCGAAGGGGACGAAGACGTAGCTGTCCGCCTGCTGGTGGACGATGGTGCCGTGGAGATCGAGATCCTGAGCGTGAAGAGGAGAGAGACCGAGAAGCAGAAAGCAACAAAAATGGAATAGCTGCCGCGTGTTCAAGAGCCCTCCGATCCCGTTCCATCTGAATCGAAGGTGACGCTCCATTGCAAATCGCGTGACACAGAGCAGCGATGGTCGTGTGATACGGGTAATTGCCGGCCGACGGCTGGAATTTCCATCGGTTAGCCGGAGCGGGCCGCCGGGTCCGCCACACAACGCGGTCGAGTTCGGGCGCGTAGCCCGTTTGGATTGCTGATCTGGACTGTGGTCACTCCGGCGATCCGTTGAAGAGGAAGGATGGTGACGGCGGGATTCGTTGAATGAGGCGCCATTCAGATCCAGCTCGATGGAGCGCGCTATCTCCTGCAGGGCAAGCGGCTGAAACATGCCGGTTGTGAAACCACAGGCTTTCCGGACTAGAATGGCGATCTCGACAAGGTCTTCCGCCTTTCTGGCGGGAGAATCCGGTGCGGCGGCCGCTTCGGTAGAGGCGGGCCGACACGCCACAGCAGGCAGGAGGAGAGCCGGATGAGGACGTACGCTGGAAGTGAACTTCGGAATGTTGCGGTGGTCGGACACGCGCATTGTGGAAAGACCAGTCTGATCTCCGCCATTCTGAAGACAGCCAAAATGCCCGCGGCATCCTCGCGCTTTGAGAACGGCGCCTCCGTCACGGCATACGACGAAGAGGAGATCGCGCGGGGCATGACGATGTCCAACGCTGTGGCCTTCGCCGAATGGAGCGGCACGAAGGTCAGCCTGCTCGACACTCCCGGCTTCCACATGTTTGTCCACGAAGGTCGTGCTGCGATGCTGCCGGCTGAGACCGCGGTGATCGTGATCAACGCGCAGAGCGGTATCGAATCGGTGACAGATAAGGTCTGGAACTTCGCCGCTGAGGTGAACCTGCCGCGCGTGATCGTGATCAACCAGGTCGATCATCCCAAGGCCGACTCGCGCACCGGCAGGATGGAGATGCTGGAGACGATGTGCGAGCGATGGGGCAGGCAGGTTGTTCCCGTGCAACTGCCGATTGTGGATCAGCATGGATTCCACGGAGTCGTCGATCTCGTCACCATGGAGGCGTTCTTCTATACGCCAGACGGCGATGGACGCGGTACCACCGGCGCGATCCCGCACATGCTCGAAAACGATGCCAAGGCTGCGCACGAAGCGCTCATCGAGCTGGTCGCCGAAGGCAAGGATGAGCTGATGGAGGAGTTCTTCGCGGTCGGCACCATCCCGAAGGATCACCTTATTAGCGCGCTTCATGAGGCTATACGAGAAGACCGAATCTTCCCGGTGCTCTATGTGAGCGGGCTGCGGAATGTTGGCACCGATCACCTGCTCGATTTTCTGAAAGTCTATGCTCCGTCGCCACAGGAGCGGCCTGCGCTGCCGGTGCGCGATGCCGGGCGGCACTCCGGAAATGGCGCGGGAGGGGACGGTTCGGCGGAGACCATCGCGCGCAGAATCGACGATACCGACCCGACGACGCTCTATGTCTACAAGACCATGGTCGATCCCTTCGCAGGCCGGATTTCCTTTTTTAAGGTGATCAGCGGTTCCGTCAGAACCGACGCTTCGGTGGAAAATTACGCTCGCGGCGAGATGGAGAGGCTGGCTCACCTTTCCGTTGTGCAGGGTCGGCAGCTTATCGAAGTCAGCGAGCTTCACGCGGGCGATCTGGGCGCGGTTGCCAAACTCCGCATCACGCAGACGGGCGACACACTTGGCGCAAAAGGCCACGACGTCCTCATCGATCCGGTGCCGGTTCCCGAGCCTGCGATGACTTATGCAATCGAACCGAAGTCTCGCGCTGACGAAGACAAATTAGCCCCAGCGCTGCACAAACTCATGGAGGAGGACCTGCTGCTTCGCTTCTATCGCGATCCTCAGACCAACGAGTTTCTGGTAGCGGGCGCGGGGCAACTCCACATCGAGACAGTCGTATCGAGACTTAAGCGGAGGTATCACACCGAGGTCACACTTAAGTCTCCGAAGATTCCTTATCGGGAGACCATTCGCGCGCACGCAACCGGCCATGGAAGGCACAAGAAGCAGACCGGAGGACACGGGCAATTCGGCGACTGCAAGCTTCGCATCGAGCCGCTTCCCAGAGGCGGCGGCTTCGAATTTGTGGATGACATCTTTGGCGGTGCGATTCCTCGCCAGTTCGTTCCTGCTGTCGAGAAGGGCGTGCAGGAGTCGGCGGCTCGCGGCTATCTGGCTGGTTATCCCGTGGTTGACTTCCGCGTCACCGTTTTCGATGGCAGCTATCACGACGTGGACTCCAACGAGTTGTCATTCAAGATGGCGGGCAGGCTTGCCTTCCGCGCCTGCATGGAGCAGGCAAAGCCTGCGCTGCTGGAGCCGGTCATGCGGGTCGAGATCGAATCTCCGGACGAGTTTGCGGGTGCGATTATGGGCGACCTGAACAGCCGAAGAGGCCGGGTGCAGGGCATGGAAAGCGGCGGAATGGGAACGATCGTTCGCGCTCAGGTTCCCCTGGCCGAGATGCTCAGCTATGGGATGACGCTCACCTCCATGACGCAGGGCCGCGGCAGCTTCCGCATGGAGATGGATCACTACGACTTCGTTCCTCCGACGATTGCGGAGAAGATCGCTGCGTCTGCGAAGCACCATGTCACTGCGGACGGCGAAGAGTAAGCGGCTCCGTGCTGGTTCTGAGCTGGTTCTGATCCGGTTCTGAACAAGTACAACAGCAGATTTCTCCACTGCGCTTCGCTCCGGTCGAGATGACGACTGGAGATTTGCTCGCCTGCGGCAGGAGTTCGCCCTCAGAAGTCACACGATGATCCCGCTCCGTCTGAATCGCACACCTCGCGTGGCCCGGTATGAACGGAAGACTTCGAGCGGCATGGTAGAATCCGCGCCTTACCAGTTTGCGGAGCACCATGGTCTGGAATGACAGGCCATCGTCCTTGGCATTGCGTCCTCGAGCCCACCTGAGAACGATAGCAATGGCTCGACTGCGAACTGGGTTTGCGCTTTTTGCGCTTTCGGAGGCCGGCCGTCATGCGTTTCAAGGTGTCTCTCCATTTTGCCCTTTGCACTCTCGTTCTGCTCGTCACGCCTTGTCTTCTGCGGGCGCAGGCAACCACATCTTTAGGCGGGCGGGTGACAGATGCGAGCGGTGCGGTTATCCCGGGCGCGAGCGTGAAGCTGACTCTGGTGACGACGGGCATTTCGCGCGTGAACACAACGACCGGCAGCGGCGAATATCAGTTTTCGCAGCTTGTCCCCCGGACGCTACACCCTCAATGTGACTGCACAAGGCTTTGGCGCCGCGGAGAAGGCCAACATGGACCTGCTGGTGAGTCAGCCAGCGACGGTCAATGTGATTTTGCCAGCGGCTTCCGTCCGGCAAGAGGTCACGGTCACCTCCAGCGTGCAGCCGGTACTGAACACAACAGACGCCACGCTGGGCAATGCATTTGATGGCAATCAGATCGCGTCTCTGCCGCTGAGCCAGCGCAATGTACCCGACCTGTTGAGTTTGCAGCCGGGAG
>JAUTWX010000094.1 GCA_030838385.1 Acidobacteriaceae bacterium | reverse complement strand
GCGCATTTCGCCGCTGGCAAAGCCTCCTATGGATTGGCTAACTACCGGCATCCCGACCGAGCCGCGGCGTTGAGGAGCATCTCCAGCGCACGGTCACTCGCTTTTACAGCAACCACACCGTTGGAATGCATCGAGATACACAATGCGGTGCAGGCCACGCTCAAGGTTCCGGGAGAGATGGCCGAAGTGGGCGTGTTTCTTGGTGGTAGCGCCGCGGTTATCCTGAATGCCTCCAATGGCAAGCACCTGCACCTTTTCGACACCTTCGCAGGGCTGCCTGATGCAGGAGACTACCTGAAGAAGGGGGAATATGCAGGATCGCTCTCATCGGTCAAGCGAACGCTTCAGGGCTACGCCGACCGGATCACGCTCCACGAAGGCTTGTTTCCACGCGATACGGCGGGTGCGGTTGCCGATCTGCGATTCTCTTTCGTTCATTTGGACATGGACTTGTACGACGGGACGCTCGACGCCCTGCGCTTCTTCTGGCCTCGCATGAACCCCGGCGGCATCCTCATTTCTCACGACTATCCATTGCTTAGCGGGGTAGTGCGCGCCTTCCGCGAGTTCTTCGCTGACGAGAAGGCTCCATTTATACCCCTTTCCGGCCAACAGTGCCTTGCCGTCAAGATCGACAGCTGAACGGACGACTGCTTACCATGCGCATCGCTGCAAGGGAAAGTTCCCCGCGGCAAAAGGTGCAGCCATTCTGTCTCTCTGATGAATCGACTGCTTTGCTAATTCATGAGTCGTGGAACGATCGAACCGCTGGGGTCATTAAACCACGCACAAAGCGTGGTGTCTTCGACATGAAATATCTCCCGCTCCTTTGCCAGGTCATCGAGATAGCAGGTTAGCGCGGGATACTCCCAGCTGCGATAGTCATGCCACAAGATGCACGACGGTCTTTCCCTAACAGCCATCTGCAATGCGTTTTCAGTATCCGATTTGACCGTCGCAAAGTCGTGGCCGCCATCGATAAATGAAAGGTCGATTGAATTTCTCCACGCCGAAAAATCGAAGGTAGTCGAATTGCCAGTGAGCGTGCTGATCTTTCCAGCGACGGAAGTTTTGGCGAAGTCCAGAGACGATTCAGACGCGAGGTGCAACCGTGTCAGCGGAGCGTCTTCAGGTAGCTGCTTTACGTCGGCTGCGTGCTCTTCATCCAGATCGAGAGTGAAAACCCTCGCATCGTCTGGCAGGTTGAGAGCCATGTTCAGTGTATTGCCACCAAGAAATGTGCCGATCTCGAAGACCCGCCGTGCGTCTACGATTCGAGTTGCGGTGATGATCAACATGGTCTCCAGAAGCGAAGTCCCGCCATTGCCGCGCCGGCTCGGGAGCGAGACATTCACAATCCGTTCTGAAGGCGGAGCCTCAACCAAGGTGAATATCTTGTAAGGTCGGATGTGACGCATTGAATAGTGGTCCTCTTTTGGTTTTTGATTCTCTTGGGCAGACCCTTATGTGGGCAACTCGAAAACTTCGAGGGCTACTCCTCCAGGGGAGGAATCATCATATTCGCGAGGAACTCCTCTCGCGGCAGCCGAGGAGCCATATCTTCCATCGGCAGGCTCACGATGGTTCCATCGGCACGCGTTGAAGCAGTCGCGCGCGGTGCAGTGGGCTGGTCCGACGAGACATGGACCGCACACACCACCGGCCCGTCATACGCCAGCACCGCGGACACTCCGTCGCGAAGGCTCGTGTGGTCCTCGATCGCCATCGCTTGGATGCCGTACGCCTCCGCGACCTTCATCACATCCGGCAGCGTCAGGTGGCTGGAAGGATCACTGCCCACCAGACGGCCCTTGAAGTGATTGCGCTGCGCTCCCATGATGGAAGCGTACGTTCCATTGCAGAGGATGAAGTACTTGATCGGCAGCTTCAGCCGCTTCACCGTCTCCAGATCCTGAATGTTCAACTGAAAACCGCCGTCGCCGTTCACGCAGATGGTCCGGCGTTTGCCACTCGCCAGACAAGTGCCGATGGTACCTGGCAGGCCGGTTCCCATCGCGCCCAGGCTGGGTGAGTTCACCACGCGTTGCCCATCCTTCATTTGGAAACACTGCAGGAAGATGTCGCTGCACGCGCCCGAACTTCCCGGAGCCAGAACGTCCTCCGGCGTACATTGTTCCGACAAGACCTCGACGAGAAGATAAGGATTGACGACTCCGCTCTTCTCCTCCCAGTACTCCGGCAAAACGATGGGATACTTCGCCAGCCAGTCCTTCGCCTTCTTCAGCCATGCAGAGGTCTGCGGCAGCGCAGTGTTCTTCAACTGGGCCAGCAGCTCGCGCAGAAAGTCCCTGGCATCCGCATGGACCGGCACGTCGATGGCCATGTCGAACTTCGCAATCTCATTCGCATCGACATCCACCAGTACTTTCCTGGCGGCGCGGGCAAAATTCTTATGGCTGAAGGCAGTCTGCGGCATGTCCAGCCGCGCCCCCAGCACCATGATCCAATCGGCATTCTGTTGTGTGAAGTTAGCCCCGCGAGAAGCGATCGATCCTGGGCGACCTGCATAGAAGGGATGGCCCTCCGGCAGCATGTCCATGGATTTCCATGTCAGCAGCGTCGGGATCTTCAGGAGGTTGACGATGTCCTCCACAAGCCCTTCCAAATGGGCCTGCCGAGTCCCATTGCCGACAAACAGCACCGGGCGCTCGGCCTTCTTGAGCAGCTCGATCGCCGCGGCGACCCTTTGCTTGATCTCTGCGCTCCGGTCGGCAACGGGGTCCGGTGTAAATCCGCGCAGCTTCGTCTCGTCCACCATCGCCGCCTGAACGTCCAGCGGAAAATCCAGCCATACCGGACCGCGCCGTCCCGTGGTCGCGAGATAGACGGCCTTCTCCAACTCATAGCGGACATCGTTTGGCTCGATCAGGGTCTTGGCGTATTTGGTGAGCGGAGAGACGACGGCAATGATGTCGACCTCCTGCGGCCCCATCGAACGTACGCCACGGCCGATCAGGAGATCGGCGCGCTTTACCTGTCCGGAGAGAAACAGGCATGCAGAGGAATCCAGCCACGCTGCCGCCAGACCAGTCACAGCATTCGTGCCACCCGGCCCCGTAGTTACCAACGCAGCGCTCAGGTCGCTCGTATACTCCGCATACGCCTGCGTCGCAAACGAAACCGCCTGCTCATGCAGGCAGCAAACATACTCAATTCCTTCCTGGCGGCCAAAGGAATCCACCAGGTGCATGCAGCCGCCTCCGGTCAGCATGAATACGTGCTTGAGCTTGCGATGGGCCAGGAATTGTGTGACGTAATCCGATAATTTAATCAAAGTCCGCTGCCATATTCGTAAGTAGCTGCAGAATCTCAGTAGTGGATAACTGCGAATCGTTCCAGGGTTGCGGCCATGCAAAAGTCTTCACGCCAATCTCAGCCGCTTGCGTTAGATTTTCCTGCGTATCGTCTATGAGTACGTCGCCCTTGCCAAGCCAGCGAAGGTAATCTCCCTTACTGCGGTCGTACATTGGAACGCCTTCCGGCGCACGTGTTGGAACGACACCGAAACATCGAATCCATGCGCCGAAGTAGCGCATGACCCACGCCGCGATGTCAGGAACCGTCTCCAATGGACGTGCAGTGAGGGCAACGTGACGAAATTTGCTTCCATGCGCCGCAAACCACTCTAGCACCTCGGCGTTCGGCGTGAGATGGATGCCCGCATCCGTCTTCCGGAACGCATCCATCGACGTCAGATACTGCTCGCGAGTCGTGCCCAGCGAAATGTGCGGAGGATTTCCGCTTAGCTCCCTGTATTCCATCGTGACGGCGGGATTCTCCTGCTTCCAGCCCCGCGAAAACCACTGATACATCAAGTCGTTCAACACGTCGTCCACATCCCAGACGATCGTCTGCATTACTCGATCCAGTAGGTCACGTAGGTTTTGCGGTTCGGATTGGCCATAATCGACTCGTCCGTATACCAGGAATCCGCCTGGGCATAAGCCGAGGACACTTCCTCAATCACTGCGCCATTCGTGGTCCAGAAAGAGTGCCTGATGCCGTGCGGAATGGTCACGATGTCGTTCGATTTGTGCGCCGTCCTGGCGCCGTCCAGGTCCACAGTTACGTCGCCGTGCAGGATGTGGTAGGTCTCATCTTTCTGATTGTGCCACTGCTCGGGGTGTTTCTGCCCGGGTAATACAACCATGAGACGCTTGCAGTAGTCGCGGTTCACAACCGTGATCGCCGTCAGTCCGCTCTCGCGGAACTTGTCGATGCCATAATGGTGGGAAATCTCAAGCTCACACTGTCCCGGCACCTGCACCTTGCTCTTCTTGATCAGCGCCTTCACATCCCGCACGATGTCAAGAACCTTCTGCCGCCGTTCGCTCCGCTTCACATTCGTTTCCATCACCGGGCCATTTGCCGCTATCGGATCGATCGCCACATACTCGGTGTACTTGGAAAGATTCTGCGCGACGAGCTGGCCAGGCACATTCGGCATGGCGTAGAAGAGATTCTCCGGCTTCACCAACTCGCCTGCAGCAACCGGCTTCTTCACAAAGGCGCCCCGCGCCAGGTCGCGCAAAGCCTGCGCCTCGCCTGCAGGAGCCGGATATCGCTTGTTGGTCTCGCCAATCATCGTCAGCGCATCCGCTGCGGACTGCAACCACCTCCGCACCTGGTCAGGAGTCGCGCTATACGCGTTGACCGCATAGGTTTCGGTAGCAACTGCCGTGTGCTTCTCAAACAACGTCGCCCCAAGCGCAAGCGCAATCTTCACCGCTTCAAAGTTGTCCGGCCGTTCGTGCGTGGAGTAGCCGACCTCAACTTCCGGATAGCGCTTCTTGAGCAGAGCGATCTGACTCAGATGCAGGTGATCGTCAGGCGAGGGATACTCCCCTACGCAATGCATGATTGCCAATGATTTATTGCGATGCCTGAAGAAACTCACCACGCGGTCGATTTCCTCAAAAGGCTCGCCAGCCGTCGAAGCGACAAGGGGCAGATCGTATTTTGCAATGCGCTCCAGAAGGGGCCAGTCCGACATGTAGCAGCTCGGCACCTTCATGAAATCGTATCCGTGCTCGACAATCATATCGACTGACAGCTCATCCCACGGGGTGCACATCGAAAGAAAACCGGCATCGACGATCGCATCTTTGATCTGTTTGTATTGATCCCAACTCAGGCGCGTTTCTGAGAAGCGCTTCACATACTTCAGGTCGTACCGCCCCTGGTAGTCCGGATGAATGCAGCTGTCGATATCGCGATACTGCAGCTTCACGCAGAAGCCGAACGGAAAACCCTCCGAAGCCTTCTTGAGCTCCCGAACAATGCGGATCCCGTGCTCCACGTCGCCCATGTGGTTATTAGCCATCTCATAGATGAATAGTGGCCTCTTTTTCAACTGATGCATCGGGTGCTCCTCGATCCAGTTTTCAGATGTTGCCAATTCTACCAAGCGGGTGACATGCTTCGGCATACGACAGTGGATAGCCGGTGTTACCCTGAAGGCGGTTCAAGTCATCATGGGCCGCAGGACGATCGCTATGACAATCCGGTACAGCCATCTTCGCCCCAATCACACATGGAGTCCGTGATGGAATCAATGGCGTCTGGTGCAATGGTCACTGCAATGGCTACTGACCCTCAGCCGGTAGCGACAAAAGGCGTCCATGCAAGGGAAAAAGAGTAGAGGATGAACACGCGAAAGTGGCGGAATTGGCAGACGCACCAGACTTAGGATCTGGCGGGGAAACCCGTGGGGGTTCAAGTCCCCCCTTTCGCACCAACACACTCAAAGCAAATTGTGAACTACACGTAGCCGCGGTGCGCGCCTCTGCCACGGTGCGAAAGAGCATTTCGTTTCCGCTGCTCGTCGCCTGCCCAATGGTCCCCAGTTGGTAATGTGAATCGCGCCAGAAGGACATTTGAAAAACGGCATGGCCGCCCCGCGTGGGACGGCCATGCGCAACAACGACGATCGCTTCCTACCAGCGATAGAACATCGTTTTATGGAAGTAAGCCGTGATTGACCCGCTTGAGTTGTAGCCATCCATCTGAATGTTCATGAGCAGCGAACCCTTGGCCCAACCCAGAGCCTTCGCCGAGCCGCCACTGGCGCCGGAGAACGTGCTGTGCGTTCCGTCGAAGTTCACCCAGTCGTGCGTCACATACCCGCTGCTGTCGCGATGGAAACCGATCTGGATGTGATGCCAGGTGTTCGCGGACCACGACCTCGGATTGCAGGAGATATTCGAGCTGTGCCAGTGAGGGCTGCCGCCGCCATAATATGTCCACTCCCAGGTATGCGAATACACGGAGCACTGGGTCCCGTAGATCACCGTCTCGCCGTTCGACATCACCTGGTTCAGATCCAGTTCCAGATTCGCCAGTTGGCTTGGATCCTTGACGTACACATACGTATCCAGAACAAAGTGCGTGGACGAGGTGTCATTGGCGAACGAATTGTGCCAACGCTCACCACCGCGATTTGAGTACGTCATGTAGAACTCGCGAGCATTGTCATACAGAGGGGTGGTCGCCGGAAAGACGGTCGAGCCCCGCGAGCTTCCCGGCGTCCCCGCGTCGTGCTCATACGCCCAGTTGTTTGAGACATCCAGATCCGCCGAAGCCCTGGCGTAGGACGGGATGCTGGCCGAGGCGCCGCCGGAACTGGTCGAGCCGCCGCTCGAGCTGCCTCCGCTCGATGTGCTGCTTCCGCCGACGTTGAAGGTAGTACTCACAACCGGGCAGATTCCGCCGCTGGTCCAGGCCTTGAAGTGGATGGTGTGCGTACCTCCGCCGATGGACACGTTGGTGCGGTCGATGTCATACGGCGTGACCCCCATGGTGGTGGTGCCGCTGTTGTCTACGGAATATCCAAATGCCGTTGGAGTAAGGCCATTACAGCCGACATTGTGAGCCCGCACCCAAAGAGGGGATTGAGTGGCGGTGCCACTCACCGGGCTGGCTACGGTGATGTTCGATGCTAAAGCTGCCTGCGCAGAGACGACTCCGAAGAGCACTGCGAACGTTGAAAGAAAGAGACGGCGCCGCTTGGCCTGGCGAAAGGAACGAGACTTCTTCTGAATAACCGGCATCTACTTCTCCTACCTGGGGATTTATGTCTCACATTGCGTTTTGGTTCGGTCTTTCATTCCACGGGCGTGGCAGCAATGGACATCAATGACTCGTCCGGGCACACGTCAAGCCGGGCGCCGCAGCAGGCTGGTGCGGCTAACGTGCGTGCGAGGAGCATCTGCGTACCGGCTTACCGATAGGCAATTTCACTCTTCTGTATGCCCCGGTAACGTGACGTCTGGGGGCATCTCATAGGTGATCTGGTAAATGGATAATACAGGTCTCGTTGCAGCAGGAAAGTCCCTATTTTGTGTTAGTTACGGAATGATTACCATGTAAATATTAGGCTGCAGCTAACCATAAAATGCTAGGGAGATTGTGCTTCTTACGCGACGGCAGAAGTAAATCGGCGAGGAACAGTACGCGAGCGCAAGACTCTATCACTTTTCGTGGACGATTCAGCGTTCTGAGACCAGATCAACGGAGCGGAGTCGAACGGAAGAGTCGGTGAATTTATTTTTATTTATTTTGAAAGTACGCCGCCCGCAGCCGCGCAGAAGCCCTGATGACTCGTGTCCACTCCCATCCCCTATACTGAAACGGATTCAGAGCCCGCACACGCAATCCATCTCCGTCGACACAGGCACCTGCTTTCTTTCCCAAATCTCTTGAAATCACGTCGAGGCAGCAAACGAGCAAAGGTATGGCAGATATCCATCAGTCCAACAATCAGCCCCGGATCACCGTCACCGAAGCCTCCGACTACCGCGAAGGCTACGCCAACAGCGTGCAGGTGCGCGCCAGCGTCTGGGATTTCTTCCTCTCCTTCGGCACCGCGCATCAGGACTCACCGGACCAGGTCACCATCAAGGGCTTTCAAGGGATCTACCTCAGTCCTCAGCAGGCCAAGGCGCTCTTCAACGTGCTCGGCCAGAACCTGGCGCAGTATGAGCAGGCCTTCGGCAGCATCTCGCTCGAGCCTGTCCCGACCTCTTCCACGCAGCGTCCGCTCAACTAGAGTTCACGCGCATACAACGTAAGGTAGGACACAACTGCGAACGCGGCCGTCCTCTCTAGAACGGCCGCACAGAACCGGACTTTCCACAGCACAGTTTCTGTGCTGTGCTTTAACAGTCCGCGGAGGCGGCAATCTTCTCCTTCCTCCGATCTCCCGCGCGGCAGCACCCCGATGAGCAGATAAACCAGCCCTTTCCTCTGTGGCTGGTCTTTCCGCTGATCTTTGTCGCACTCTACCTCTCGCATTTCGCCCTGCTGCGCCTGCCCTACTATTGGGACGAGGCCGGCTACTACATACCCGCCGCTTACGATCTCTTCCGCACCGGCGCAGTGATTCCTTTCAGCACGCTCTCGAACGCTCATCCGCCGCTGCCCTCGCTCTATCTCGCACTGTGGTGGAAGCTCTCCGGCTTCACCCCGCTCACCACCCGCCTGGCTGAGCTGATCGTCGCCTCTGCTGCGCTGCTCGCGGTTTATCGGCTGGCTCATCGCGTGACGGGCCAAATCTCCATCGCCGCAGCGACTACGCTGCTGACGGCGATCTATCCGGTGTGGTTCGCGCAGAGTACGCTCGCGCACGCGGACCTCTTTGCCGCCGCCCTCACATTGTGGGGACTCGTCTTCTATCTGCCCGGCGGACGAACCGCCCGGATCCTTCCTGCCGCGCTCTGCTTCGCGCTCGCCGCGCTCTCCAAAGAAACTTCCATCTGCACGCCGCTCGCCCTCGCTGGATGCGAAGCCTGGCGCGCGTGGCAGGAACGGTCCATCCGCAGACCTGCTCTTCGCAACATCGCGTGGCTGCTCGCCTCGCTCCTGCCTCTCTGCGGCTGGTTCTACTATCACTGGCGGCACACCGGCTACGTCTTCGGCAATCCGGAATTTCTCCGCTACAACGCGGAAGCCACGCTCTCGCCTGTGCGCATTCTGCTCGCGCTCTTTCATCGCATCCTTCACCTCACCGCGCACATGAACCTCTTCGTGCCCGTGCTGTGCGCCTGCGCTTCGCTGTTCCTGGTCCCACGCGCTTTGCCGGACGGCAGCACACGCCCTTCCCTGCCTCGCGATTTCGTCGCTCCGCTCGCCTGGCTCTTCTGCGCGAACACGCTGCTCTTCTCTGTCCTCGGAGGCGCGCTGCTCACGCGCTATCTGTTGCCGCTCTATCCGCTGGTGCTGCTGGTGTGCGTTGCCGCCTTCTGGCGGCGCGTCCCGGCCTGGGGCGCGATGATAGCGCTCGCCGCCTTCGCATTCTGCCTCGGGCTCTTCATCAATCCGCCCTATCGTTTCGCACCCGAGGACAACCTGAGCTACGCCGACTCTATCCGGCTGCAGCAGAAGGCCATCCATCACGCGGTCACGCGTTACCGGGATGAAACCATCCTGACGGCATGGCCCGTCTCCGATGACCTCACCAAGCCGGAGCTGGGCTACATGCGCCGCCCGGTCTCCGTTGTCACCATCGACAACTTCTCCCTGCCCCAGGTCCAGCGTGCGGCAACTCTCTCCGGATACACCGTCGGCCTCATCTTCTCCACCAAGTACGATCCGCCGCATCTGCCCTTCAGCCTGGGTCAGCGCAACGAGCGCCTGGATCGCCGCTACTTCGACTTCCATCGCGATCTCCCGCCGGAGGCCGTCGCCAGCCTGCTCGGCGGCAAAGTAGTCTGGCACGCCGAAAGCAAGGGGCAATGGGTCGCCGTCCTGCACTTCGACCGCCCGCAGGAGGCGCGCCTTCGCTGACGAAGGACTGACGACGCCTGCACCGTCGTTATCTAGGCGGCTTAGCATCGAGCACTATAATCGGTGCTGCGTGCGCCTACTTCACCCACTGCGCTCTCTGCTTTTGATTCCCGCTCTTGCGTTGTTCTGCGCCTTCTTCGCACCGGTGGGGCACGCAAAGGATCAATCCGCAGCAGAAACCGCCACCCTGCCCGCGAAGCTGCACCATCGCCTGCTCCTCGTCTTGCCCTTCGACAACCGCACCGGGCAGGCCAACCTGGACTGGATCGGCGAAGCCGTCTCGGAGATCTTCAACCAGCGGCTCGGCGCTTCCCGCTTCGACATCATCAGCCGCGACGATCGCCACTATGCGCTCGAGCATCTCGGCCTGCCGCGGAACTTCGAGCCTTCGCGCGCCACTGCCATTCGTCTCGCCCAGACCCTCGATGCGGACGACGTCATCGTGGGCTTCTACACCATGCAGGCCAACAACTTGCACGTCTCCGCCCAGTTGCTGGATGTGAACGCGCTGCGGCTGAGTCAGCCTCTGCTGCAGGATGGTCCCCTGGACCACATGCTCGATGTGCTGGACTCGCTAGCCTGGCAGGCGGCTCGCGGCGTGGACCCGAAGTTCCCGCTGCCCGAGAGCAGCTTTCACGCTGCCAGCACCAACCTGCGGCTGAACGGCTTTGAGAACTACATACGGGGCATCCTCGAAGCCGAGCCCGCCGAACGCATTCGCCATCTCAAGATCGCAGTCGCGGAGAACCCCACCTACTCGCCCGCGTGGCTGGCGCTGGGCATGGCTTACTTCTCCGAGCAGCAGTTCGACGCCTCCGCCGCCGCCCTTGGCCACATGCGCAAGAACGACCGCGCCGCGCTGGAGGCTGAGTTCTATCGCGGCCTCGCCTTCTTCTACACCGGCCACTACGACGAGGCGGAAGAGGCCTTCGCCTTCGTGGCTGGACAGCTTCCTCTGCCCGAGGTGGTGAACGATCAGGGCGTCGCGGCGTCGCGACGCGGGCACGATGGCGGAGCGCTCTTTCAGGAAGCCATCAATGGCGATCCCCACGATCCCGACTACGACTTCAACCTCGCCATCGCACTCGCGCGCCGCGGCGATACGCGCAACGCTCTCGCAGCCAACGGTGAGGCGCTCAAGCTGCGCCCCCAGGATTCCGAGGCTATCGCTCTGGAGACCATGCTCCGCCAGCCCACCCCTCCGGCCGTGGTTCCCGCAAACGTGCAACCGAAGACTGGGCAGAGGGATGCGGAAAATGGCAACGGAGCGCAGGGCCGCAGCCTCCCGCTCGAACGTATCAAGCGCAGCTACAACGATGCTTCCTTTCGCCAGGCAGCCTCCGAGATGGAAGAGATGGAGGCGCAGCAACTGGCCACACTGCCGCCCGAACAGCAGGCCGCCATGCTCAGCAAAAGCGGCAAGGCCTATCTGGGCCGCGGCCTGATGCTGGAGGCGGAGCGCGAATTTCAGCTCGCCCTCGCCGCCAACAACAATGAGGCGGATGCGCATGCCGGCCTTGCAGAAATCCGCCGGCGCAACGGTGACAACGTGCAGGCGCGCGCCGAGGCGCAGACCTCCATCAAGCTGCGTCCCACCGCCGAGGCCTGGCTCACGCTGGCACGGCTCGATCGCACGGAGCACCACCTGCCCGCAGCCCGCGAAGACGTCACCCACGCGCTCCAGGTAGAGCCTGCCAACTCCGACGCCCGCGGCCTCCAGCAGGCGCTCACACCGCTGGCCACTCCGCCGCCGGCCTCGCCGGCTCCACAACCATGAAGCCCCTTCGCGCCGCCGCCGGTCTCGCCTTGCTGCTCCTGCTCGCTCTCTGCGGCGTCCGCGCCCAGGCCGCGCAGCCGGTGGTCGTCGTCCTCCGCATCGAGGACACCATCCAGCCCATCAGTGAGGACTACTTCAACCGCGCGCTCGACCACGCCTCCGACATCAAGGCCGACGCACTACTGGTCGAGCTCAACACCCCCGGCGGCCTGCTCTCCACCATGCGCAGCATGATGGGGCGCATCGGCGCATCGCCCGTGCCCATCATTGTCTATATCGCGCCCCAGGGAGCACGCGCCGGTTCCGCCGGCTTCTTTCTGCTGGAGGCAGCGGACATCGCCGCCATGGCGCCCGGCACCAACGCCGGCGCCTCCCATCCCGTCGTCGAGGGCGCCAAGCTCGACGACACCATGAAGCAGAAACTCGAAAACGATACGGCAGCACTCCTGCGCTCCTACACCGCACAGCGCGGCCGCAATCCGCAGGCTGCTGAAGACGCCGTCATCCACTCCAAGTCCTACACCGATCAGGAAGCCAAACAGCTTGGCCTCATCGACCTGATCGCGCCCGATCGCGACACGCTCCTGCGTCAGGTCGACGGCCGCACCATCACACGCATGAGCGGCGCAAAGATCGTGCTGCATACAAAGGACGCCAGGCTCGATACCGTAGAGCCCACATTGCGCGATCGCGTACTCGGTCGGCTCATGAATCCCGACCTCGCCGTGCTCATGCTGGTCATCGGCGGCCTGCTCATCTACCTGGAGTTCAACGCGCCCGGCACCATCGTTCCCGGAGCCCTCGGCACTCTGCTGGTCCTGCTCTCGCTCTTCGCGCTGAATCTGCTGCCCGTGCACTACACCGCGGTCATGCTGCTGCTGGCCGCCGCCGTCCTGATGGTGCTGGAGGTCAAATTCACCAGCCATGGCATGCTCGCGCTTGCCGGTATCGTCTGCCTGGTGCTGGGCATGCTCACGCTGGTGGCCGGGCCGGTGCCGGAGATGCGCGTCCACGCCACCACCGCCGTCGCCGCCGGCGTCGCCTTTGGACTGATCACCGTATTTCTGGTCCGGCTTGCCGTGCGCGCCCGCCACAACAAATCGATGGTGGGCATCGACGCGCTCCTGGGCCAGATCGCTGTTGTTACCAAGCCGCTGGAACCAGTGGGGCAAGTGATGGTGCATGGCGAGCTGTGGGAAGCGCACTCCGCCACGCCAGTGCCGCGCGATGCCCGCGTCCGCGTCACAGCCGTCAGCGGCCTCACCTTGATGGTCGAGCCGCTCCCGCCCGCGTAATCGCCCGCACGACCACGCAGGCCCGGTACGCAGTGTTTACCAGCGATGAATCCTTAGGGGGTTGCTCGCTGGAGAATCGTCACTGGAATCGATCCATCAGGTCGCGACGGTGTGCGCCAGGTAAGCGTGTCCCCAGCGAGCGTAAAAGTGGTGACGCGGGTCGTGTCATCCCAGTTCGGAAAGGAAGCGCGGTCCACT
>JAUTWX010000049.1 GCA_030838385.1 Acidobacteriaceae bacterium | reverse complement strand
ACCACCAACTCAGGCCGCAGCGGCTGCCACGAAAGGTCTTTGCCCTGGCTCCAGCGACTTTGACCACCGGGCATACGCTGCTCACCAGCTCCGGGGTCCGCCCAACCACCCCAGGGATGATTCACGAGCGCATTCTCCGAGTAGGGTGCCAGGAATTCTGCCAGCTCGCGACGCTTGGCCGTGGTGAAACTCGCACATACGCCGACGTGTTGCAGGGCGCCGGAATCATTGAACAGCCCCAGCAACAATGAGCCGACGTTGCCCTCACCGGTCTTATGCCAACGAAACCCGGCAACGACGCAGTCACAATCACGCTCATGCTTGATCTTGAGCATCACGCGCTTATCAGGCTCGTACGTTCCATTCATCTGCTTGGCGATAACGCCATCCAGACCTGCACCCTCAAAACGGCGAAACCAATCCGACGCAACCCTCGCGTCGTTCGTGGCAGGAGTCACGTGGATCGGCGGAGGAGCCGCACCCAGCATCCGCTCCAATTGATTTCTCCGCTCTTGAAACGGTTCGCCACAAAGATTGCGGTCGCCCTCGCAAAGCAGGTCAAAGAACACCATCGATGCCGGCGTTTGCTGTGACAACATCTTCACCCGAGACGCAGCGGGATGAATCCTGAGCTGCAGTAAATCAAAGTCCAGACCACGCTCAGCCGCGATCACAATTTCGCCGTCGAGCACGCATCGCTCCGGCAATCGTGCGCGCAAAGTCTCGACCAGCTCGGGAAAATAGCGGTTCAGCGACTTTTGGTCACGGCTCTGGAGCAGGATGTCATCTCCGTCGCGGAAGACCAGGGCCCGAAAGCCATCCCACTTTGGTTCAAAGACCCACGTATCCCCAGCGGGCAATTCGCCAACTCGCTTGGCCAGCATGGGCAGAACCGGCGGGTTCACGGGAAGCTGCATGCCCCATGGTATCGCCTGGATGCATCTATGAGTCTGAGAGGTATTCAGAGAGGTCAACATGGAAAAACAGAAGAGTGCGGTGCTCGGAATTCTGGCGGGGATGGCGGGTGGATTGGCGGCGGCCTGGGTCATGAACGTGTTTATGGCAGGGCCCGGTCAAACACTCCAGCAGTCAGTACAAAGCGATGAAGAAAACCGGGAACAGCAGGCACATAGCGGCGAGCCTAAGGAAGATGCCACCATGAAGGCCGCCGACGCCATCGCGCATACAGTGACCGGAGAGCATCTTTCGTGGGCGGAGAAAGAAAAAGGCGGTCCCATCGTGCACTATGCTTTCGCCGCGTTGGCCGGAGGCCTCTATGGCGGGCTGGCTGAATATTCCAGCACGGTAAGATCTGGTTTTGGGACAAGTTTCGGGGGGGTACTTTTCAGCACGGCTGATGTACTGGCGGTGCCTGCCTTTGACCTCGGACCCTCAGCCGCTGACGAGCCTGTCTCCGCCCTGGCGTCGCCTTTCGCCGCTCACATCGTCTATGGAGTGACCACAGAATTGGTAAGGCGAATCGTGCGCGCGCTATTCTAGAAATCCCCATGCCACTCGACCCACGCAGAACCGTTTCTGACTTGAACCAGCTTCGCGCGCTCACCGCGGACCATCACGGAGCACAACGCATCGCTTGGAGCAAAACCTGGCTCGAAGCACGCGCTTGGTTTCAGAGCAAGCTGGCAGAGCTGCCGGTGGAGCACCACCTGGATGCCGCGGGGAACTCCTGGACCACGCTCCGCGGCGAATCCGATCGCACTCTTATCCTAGGCAGTCATCTCGACTCCGTCCCCAACGGCGGCTGGCTCGACGGGAGCCTTGGTGTCCTCACTAGTTTCGAGGTCCTGCGCAGCCTGGCCGAGGACTACCACGGCAAACCACCGGTCACCCTTCGCCTGGTGGACTGGGCCGACGAGGAGGGCGCCCGGTTCGGCCGCAGCCTGTTTGGTTCCTCTGCATTTGCCGGGACCCACTCCATACAAGCCGATCGTGGCCGAACGGACCGCGACGGAATCCGCCTGGAAGATGCTTTGCGCCAGTGCCACGTCGACATCGACCGCATCGGAGAGGCCAGCGATGAGCGTGGCAATGCCGGCGCCTACCTGGAACTGCATATAGAGCAGGGACCGGTCCTCGAGCGCCTGAGCCTGCCCCTGGGTGTGGTTCTCGGCACCAAGGGAGTGGAGCGCCACGCCATCATTTTCCACGGCCAGGAGGCCCATTCCGGGTCCACCCCTATGGCCGTACGCCGCGACGCCTTGGCCGCCGCGGCCAAGCTCGCGCTCGAGATTCGACCCATTGCGCGCAAACATCCTGATGCGGTCGCGACCATGGGCAGCGTCAAGACCTTTCCCGGCATCGTGACCGCGGTCGTTGGCCGCTGCGAAACCACTCTGGACATGCGCGATCTAGATGCAGGTGTGCTGGCATCGATGTTGGCCGAAGCCCAGGAAGCCAGCCGCCGGTTCGCCGCGGAAGAGGGCTGCACGGTGGAGTGGTCAAGGATTTGGAGCATCGAACCGATCCCCTTTGACCCCGCGCTCATCGAGCTTTGCGATCAGGCGGTTCGCGAGACGGCAGGCGCCTCTCACCGGCTACCGTCAGGACCGTTGCACGATGCTGCTGAGGTCGCACGGGCCGGCATTCCGGTGGTGATGATGTTTACTCAATCTCTTGCCGGTCTCAGCCACAATCCGGCGGAAAACACCAAAACCGAGCATCTGGAGTTGGCCGTACAAGCCTTTGACCGTCTGGCCAGAAAAACCATGCAGCGGCTCATTTCTTAGGTCCGTGCCCTTCGTACAAAGCACTTTCCCCTCTCGCGAAAAACGAGCACGCGGAGTTTGCCGGCAGGGACAGATTTTCAAGGGCGAATTGCTCCTCACAGATAGTGCATAATGATGGTTCCCCACTAACGATGCAGGGAGAGGGTATCGCCCGAATGAGCGGTCAGACTTCATTTGTCCAGCAGGCCCCGGTGCAGCCGGAAACCTCTGCGCGCTTCGGGGATCTGCATCCGCCGCTTGACCGGCAGGCCGCGATTCCCGAATCCAATCGTTGCCTGTACTGCTTCGATGCACCCTGCACGGCGGCTTGTCCCACGCACATCGATGTCCCACGTTTTATCAAGAAGATCGCCAGCGGCAACCTGGCTGGATCGGCCCGCACCATCCTGGACGCCAATATCCTGGGCGCCAGCTGCGCCCGCGCTTGCCCGGTCGAGGTGTTATGCGAAGGCTCCTGCGTGATGCACCGCTACAACAAGCAGCCCATTCAAATCGCCCGGCTGCAGCGCTTTGCCATGGACTCGCTCCACGCCAGCGGCGCCCCGCTTCCCTTTACTCCGGCGGCGGATACCGGCCGCTCGGTAGCGCTCGTCGGCGCCGGGCCGGCCTCGCTTGCCTGCGCGGCTGAACTGCGCCGTCGCGGCATCCGGGCCATTCTCCACGAAGCACGGCCCTTGCCCGGGGGCCTGAATACCTATGGCGTTGCGGAATACAAGCTCCCGCTGGTTGAGAGCCTGCGCGAAATCGAAATGCTCTCGCAGCTCGGAGTGGAATTTCACTTCAACACCCTCATCGACGCGCAGGGCCTTGCTAACCTCGAACGCGAACACGATGCGGTCTTCCTGGGCATAGGACTTGGCGCCATCCACAAGCTTGGGGTCCCGGGCGAAGAACTGCCGGG
>JAUTWX010000039.1 GCA_030838385.1 Acidobacteriaceae bacterium | reverse complement strand
CACCGCGATCCCAGGCACACCGTCCACTACACCCGCACTGCCGGACGCCGCTTCGAAGGACTGTGGCGCTGAGGCCAGATGGCCAAAACGCACAGCTTCGCGGTCACTGGGCCATATAGTGCGCCAGCGCCGCCGAGGGTCCGATTCCGAAGACGACGATCCGTTCGGCGGCGTGCAGCACCGGCAGCGCCCGGCCCAACTGCTCTCGGAACGCGGCCGAACGAAGCGTGCGCAGTGCCTCCGCATGGGTCTCCAGCACCATGTCCAGTGCCAGCGTCGCGTCCTGGCCAAGATCCTCCAGGGTCCGACGCATATTGTCGGCCGGTGTCGCACCCGGTTCGAGTGAGGCCACCAGTGCCTGCTTGAGATCAGCGAGACCGGCGTAGCCCAACGCCTGGACGGTGCGGATCACCGTAGCATCGGAAGTCCCGGTGCTGGCCGCCAGGTCCATCGCAGAACTTGCCAGCGTCGCCGCGGGATTCTGCACAATAAAGCCCACCACGCGCTGCCCTGCGGCCCCGAGCGACCCGCCAAGGCGCGAAACCCGCGCCGACAACGTCTCCGGCGACATGGCCAAATTGTCATTCACGATGCCGCGTCCTCGTCTTGCTCGTGGCAACTATGTAGCATATACCACATACCCAGGATATATGTAGCAAATACCACAAACCGGCGAGGCACATCATGGATATCGGCTGGACCCATGCGGCTCCCTCCATCCTGGCCGCCTTCTTTGCCTCTTTGGTCGAATGCGTCGAGGCCCTGACCATCGTCCTCGCCGTCGGCAGCGTGCGTGGCTGGCGCAGTGCGTTGGGCGGCAGCAGTGCCGCATTGGTCGTGCTTCTGGCGATCGTCGCGGTCCTCGGCCCGGCTCTGGCGCGCATCCCGCTCAACATCATTCAGATCGCTGTCGGGGCGCTGCTGTTGCTGTTCGGCCTGCGCTGGCTCCGCAAGGCGATATTGCGCGCCATAGGCGTCATCCCGCTGCATGACGAGGCCGCTGCGTTCGCCAAGGAAACCGCCCGTCTGCGGGCCATTGGCGGCGCCGGAGGCTGGGACATGCCGGCCGTCGCAGCCAGCTTTCAGATCACCATGCTGGAGGGGATCGAGGTGGTGTTCATCGTTATCGCCATCGGTGCGGGCGGTGCCGGTCTGCTCTTGCCGGCCAGCCTCGGCGCCCTTGCCGCCTTGCTGTTGGTGATCGTGCTCGGCCTCACCGTTCATCGTCCGCTCGCAAACGTTCCGGAAAACAGTCTGAAGTTCGTCGTCGGTGTCCTGCTCGCGGCGTTCGGCACCTTCTGGGTCGGGGAGGGCCTCGCCATCCCCTGGCCGGGCGGCGACTGGGCCATTCCAGTCCTGATTGTCGGTTTCCTGCTTACGGCCACGCTGACTATGGGGCTCTGCCGTAACAGGCTGACCCGGAGCCTTCCCATCGTCGCCACCGTGGAGAACACGTGATGCGCTGGCTCGGACCAATTTTCCGCGAAATCTTCGGCTTGTTCGTCGATGACGGCAGCTTGGCGTTGATCATCCTGTGTTGGCTGACGGTCGTCGCGCTGCTGCTGCCGCAGGTTCCGGTGCCACTCGCCTGGCGTGGCGCCGCGCTGTTCGCCGGTCTTGCTATCACCCTGGCCTGGAGTTGCCTCCGCCATATCGCGCGCCTCGAGCGCCATTCGGGATAGCAGGAGAACCGCATCATGCGCACCACCGCTGAATTCACCAAAGTTCCCGAAATCACCCTCGGTTTCTGGATCATCAAGATCTTCGCGACGACGCTTGGCGAGACCGGCGGCGACACCATCACCATGACGCTCAACTGGGGTTATCTCGCAGGGACCGCCCTCTTCCTTGGCCTGCTCATCGCGCTGGTCATCGCGCAAGTTCTCGCGAAGAGATTTCATCCCTTTCTCTATTGGGCCACGATCGTCGCCTCCACCACCTTCGGCACCACCATGGCCGATTTCGCCGACCGCTCGCTCGGCATCGGGTACACCGGCGGCACGGCGCTGCTGCTCGCTTGTCTCGTTGCCGTGCTTGGCATCTGGTATTGGTCACAAGGCACCATCTCGGTGAACACTGTGAGCGCTCCGAAGGTCGAAGCGTTCTACTGGGCCGCTATAACGTTCTCGCAGACGCTCGGCACCGCACTCGGTGACTGGATGGCCGACACCGGCGGATTGGGCTACGAGGGCGGAGCGCTCGTCTTCGCCGCGGGACTTGCAGTGATTGCCGGACTTTACTTCTGGACGAACGTATCGCGCGTGCTGCTGTTCTGGGCAGCCTTCATTCTCACCCGGCCGTTCGGCGCGACCGTCGGCGATTTCCTGGACAAGCCGATGAATCAAGGTGGCCTTGCGCTTAACCGCCCGCTCGCCTCAGCGGTGATCGCCGCAACCATCATCGTCTGTCTGGTCCTGCTGCCGCAACGCGCCGGCCGGCATCCAAACCCGTTGGAGCAGGCACAATGAACTCTTGGAACTGAGCTTCCCCATTGCCGGGTCGGTCGTGTCGGCAGGAGGGAAGGTTCTCCTCCTTCCCTGCCGGGCCGCTTGCCAGCAGCGGCTGATACCAGAATCTGACAGTCGGATGGATGTCAAAATGCGTCGCGAACTTGCCCAGAGCGCTTCCACGCCCGCCGTCGCCACCTCACCGCGGGGAATGGAAGTAACCCGCAGCTACTGGTTCGCCATGCTCGCTGCGAGCGCGTTCGGTACCAATGTGGGCGATCTCTGGGCGGAGATACTGTTCCCGGGTCGCACGACCAGCCTGGCGTCGCTGCTCGCGATATGCGTCGCAGCGATCTGGTATCATCGCCGCATGGCCGCACGCACCGAGGGCGGCTACTGGATTGCGATCGTCGCAATGCGGGCGGCCGCGACCAACGTCGCCGACATTTGCACTCATGACCTTGGGCTGGGCTACGTGTCGGCTTCCGTCGTGCTTGGGGTCCTGACCCTGATCGCAGCTCGTTTCGCGATACCGGACTTTTCACGATCTGGTTCGCCGCGGGTAGATGGCGCCTATTGGAGCGCGATGTTCATCGCCGGTGTGTTTGGTACGGTTGCCGGCGATCTGATCCACCACAACATCGGGCTATACAACGCCTCCGCTGCACTGTGCCTCTTACTTGCTGGACTGATCTTGATTCGTGAGGTCCGCGCACCGGTCTCGATGCTGCTCTTCTGGTCGATCGTGATGGCGGAACGCTGCGCCGGCACCGCCATCGGCGATGCGTTGGCAAGCCACCGGGCCGTCGGTCTGGGGGTTCCTGTAGCATCCATTTTCACCGGCACCCTTACGATCATCTCTCTATTGGTGCGCGCCCGGCTCTCGCGACGGTGACAACACCGTCGCGTCTGCTGGCCGTGCATGTTCGGGCTTGCATTGCGGACCGAAGAGATCTGACCCGCGCTGGTTGTGCCCGCACGCTTCGCCCCGCGTGGGGCGTTGCATCGGTTTTTCAGTTGACGTTTAGCGCTGCTCAGCTACGCGATACGAATGACCGGTGCTTCCATTGGTTGCGGCCTCCGCCGTCCGTGCCAGCATCCCATCGTCCGCCTGGTGAGCTGCGTCCGGAGCCGGCATGAGGGTCGTCGAATGCGAAGTACCGT